>DTSZ01000001.1:430480-730480 GCA_012965045.1 Candidatus Saccharibacteria bacterium
CTTACGCTGCCGTCCCCAAAGCGCATAGCAAGTGCACTTGCTGCATTAGTCCTTGCCGTCACGGGGGCGACACTTGCGTATAACGTTGTCTTCAACTTGCAGGGTCAGGCACCAGCCGGAATTTCTGCACCAGCAGAAGTTGCGCAACCTGAGCTACAATTCACGGACCAGCAAGCCGTCTACCAAGACTTCGGTCCATGGCAAATGAGCCAAATAGTCGCTGGTAGCGAGCAGTCTAGCAATGCAGAAACGCTTGCATGGCTTCACGGTGACGGTTCTATCGAAAGCAGCACGTGGTCTATGCCACAAGATGCTGCCTGGAACCGCACAACGGCTCCTTTTGTTACTAGCCTTTCCAGTTTTGGAGAGGTTGTTCAACTCGAGGTAAACGCAGACGAGACCTATGTGGTCTTTGTTGGGCAGCCCTTCATTCTTGATGGGTTTAGTGAGAGTGTTTTTATGATCGACGGCCACGGCGACATGCTACGGCTGGATACTCAAACCGCAATGGACCTTCGGGTTCAGGAAGGCTAGGTAAAAAATGCTTTGGTTAATTGGTGCAGGCATTGCACTTGCGATCAGTCTGATCGTAGGTATGCTCGACAGCGTCCTGGGAGACAACGACCACCCCGAGTGGCACGTACCCGGATTCTTCGTCAACTGGTTGATCGTCGGTGGAATCCTCTACTGGCTAAATCCGCCGTTGACAGGAATCCTTGGAGGACTATGGTGGTTAATGTTCCCTCTCATCGTCGTTGCGGCGATCAGCTTCGGGGGTTCCTACCACGATTACGGCTCTAACGACTCCAACCCGGGCGGATATTTAGCTGCTGGGCTTGTCGTCCTGATCATGATATGGGGTGGATTGGCAGCGGTTAATCACCCGTGGACGCAGGAAGGTGCAGACGAGCTGGTTGAACTTATCGACGTACAAAACGCCGAAGTTGACGAGTATCCTGCAACCGACCCAACCCACGTGGTGTTGGTGAATGCCGACATCGCTACGTTCAAGGCAAATCAGTCGATGGCTAGTGGCCCGCAAGTAGCAGGCCGCAACCTCGAAACAGTACTTGCTCCAGGCGAGCCGGTTCTGCAGCAGGTTAACGGCCACCTCTACTGGATTGTAGAGCTACAGTTCACTGGCTTCCGCACTGCCAGCCAGATCGATCACACGATCCCTGGCTACATTGTCGTGGATGCCGAGGACCCCAACGCAGCTGTCCAGTTTAGGGATGAGTTCGAGATGACCTTCGTTCCCTACACTCCGCAGTTCCTTTCTTCACAAAGAATCGAACGGCAGCTGTTTACTAATGGGTATGCCACATATAACCTCGACGACCTCACCATTGAGGTTGACGACGAGTGGAACCCATACTACACCTTGGCTATCAGCCGCCCGCTTCACAGCGGTACCGGGAAGGGAAACCGGCCGGTTGGCTTCTTGGTGATCGACCCGCAGGATGGTGACGTCACCCGGTACGATCTGGACGAGGTCCCCGAGTGGGTTGATCGTGTCTACAGTAGCGAGACAGTTTCCGAACTTCTCGGTTACTGGGGCGCCTGGGCTAATGCCCCTCGCCAGCTTATTGAAACACCAAGTAATCGCTTTGACGTCTCTGGAGAGCCCGGCCTGGTGTACACCCAAGATGGGCGAGCTGTATGGCAGGTTCTTATGACCAGTCAAAACAGCGATACCAGCGCCAGCTCTGTCATTCTTGTGGATGCCCGCACTGGTGAAGCCACCAAGTACACCACCAGCAGCGGCATTACCATCGAAGAGAACGTCATCGACGTAATGCGTGCCACCGACAACAACAGGCAACGCCACAATCCGGTTAACCCGCAGCTGTACTCCATCTACGGAGAGCTCAGCTGGGTAGCGAGTTTCGTTCCTTCCACCGAGGAAGGCAACAGCAACGACTCGTTCGCCGCCGTGGCGATCATGCCCGCTACACGAGCCGACACGGCTAGTGTGGTGTATTCAACCTCCTATCGAGAAGCTTTGTCTGAGTACCGTCAGGTCCTGGCAAGCAATTTCTCTAGTGACGACCCTAACACCGAAGCTACATCTGTGGCTGCTGAAGGCACTGTTGAAGCAATTGCTTCTTCGGTTGTCGAAGGCAACACGCTGTACTACATACGGCTAGCAGATGACGAGCGCACATTTATTGGGCCGGTTGGCGAAAGCCTAGACCTGCCCTTTGTCGCAGTTGGCGACGAAGTTCGCATCCGCTTCTTCGACGTTGGCTCACCCTTCGGCGAGGTCGACATCTCGAGTTTCGACATCCTAGTCGAGGCTTCAAGGTAGCAACAACTAAAACGGCACGAGGCCGGTAAAAACTCACTTGGCGCCGAGGGGATTGACCTCTCGAGCACTTGTGCTGAACCGTATGGTTCGCGCCAAGTCCACCGACTCAGCAATCGCAGTTCCTAACGGAACACCAAAAGCGATAGCTGAGTCATAAACCTTAGGTCAAACATTGTTTGGGTTGAGGTTTAGTATTGGGAACGCGAAGAATATTTTGCTGTAATTTTAAGACACACGAAACTTTTTGATATGTTTTAGTATTATATAAACAATATAAAACTTATTTAAAACACTATTTAGAAAATCTTTTTACAATTGACAATTTATATATATTATTATATATTTTTAAAGTAATTACACGACAGTGTGGTTAAGCAGTAAAGTGAGCGTAGACAGCTCGCTTTTTATTTTGACAGGTATTGTTCGTGTGATCTGGTTTAAGTTTAAGGGGTCTTAGATTTTAACCAGATCGCACACCATAGTGCTTTTTGGTAGGTTAATAACCTTGGGAGTAGGTCCCTAGACACAAGATATGGCAACTACTGAATACGAGAGGGATATTCATGGACACGTCAGACTGCATGGGTGACTGCATCGACTGCCCCTTCGCCGAGCCGACAGACGCCGTCATCGACCAGATCTTGGTCGAACTCGACGTTCTCGAAGCTGACATCAAGAGCCTCGAGTCACTTTCGGCGAGCCTCGCGCCCGCCGCCATCGCCTCGCCCACCTGGGCCTGGTACATCGTTGACCTGAACCGCTCCATCCAGAACTCCGTCAACCGCTATGACGAACTCGTCGGTCTGCTCCACTACTACATGAACGTCATGTTGGTCGGTGAGATCTCCGTGGTCGTCGTGCTCGAACCGGTCGATGAGACAACCGAAGCGGTTGCGCCCAACAACAACCCGACCGGCCAAGCGGAAACCTCTCCGATCGATTTCGACAAGTACGTCGCGGAGTCCATCGAGAACTCCTGGAGCTTCATCCCAAGCTAAGTGCCGGCGGCTCGGGCAACTCACGTGCATCGTGCACACGCCCGAGCCGCCGCTCCCTTTTTAATCCATCCACAAAAGCACCCATAAACAATACCTGTCTTCTCAATCCTAGAAACTATCCTGAGTGCTGCAACTATTAGCTTTAAATTGATACACTAAGAGTGTGCAAATCATAGACGTCCGCGAACCAGAAGAATTTAACATGAGCCATGTAGAGGGCTCGATTAACCTGCCCTTAAGTAGAATTATGGCTGACCCAAGCGTGGTTACCGACTTACCAAAAGACGAAACACTCGTTATATATTGCAATTCTGGCAACCGGTCTGGCCAAGCCCAGCAAATACTTAACTCGTACGGGATAATCAACGTAGAAAACGGAATCAACCAGGACTATGTCGAATCTCACTACACAAATTAAAAATGTTTTAGACGACACGATTGCTCAACATATAACCCCCGGCGCTGTTGTTGGGGTTTTTAAAAACGGTCAAAAAACCATAATTCCAGCTGGAAGTTTTACTTATGAGCCGGATTCACCAAGTGTTACCAATAAAACTATTTATGACGTAGCCTCTATAACCAAATCGGTAGCAGCAGGCTTGCTTGCCCTAAAGGCTATTGAAGAACAAAAAATCAGCCCAAACACAAAGCTTACGAGCGTATTGCCAGATTTTACTGGTACGCATCACGATGAAGTTACTGTCCACCACCTACTTACATACACTGTAATATCCGATATACAAACATCTACAGCTGAGCTATCAAAGCAAGGTGGCGAGGCTTTAATTGAGACTTTAAAAAAGACCGCGCTGAAGTCCCCGCCTGGCACAGAGTTTGCCTATATAAATACACCAGTAATTATGCTAACCCTGTTGCTAGAAACAGTTTACGAGAGTAATTTTTATGACTTAGTTCAGCAAAAAATTTTTAAGCCTTTGCATATGAACAGCTCGACGTTTTTTACTTCAAAACTCAGCGACGAGCACATTCCACCAACAGAGAATGTTGACGGACAAAATATTCATAAAATTGTCCATGACGAAAGCGCCCGCGCTATGCAACAAGACGGATACCAGACTGGTCATGCTGGCATGTTTTCAACTGTAGATGATCTACTTAATGTATGTGAAATGATTGTCAACAACGGCACATTTAATAACTCACAATTCCTCCAGCCCGAACTGATTAAAAAAATGACGACAAACCAGCTTGATGCTATTGGCAGACGCAGTGGCTTAGGCTGGGAAATGGACGACTCGTTTTTTAGAGGCTTGTACAAAAATCCAAACATTATTGGCAAAACTGGCTTTACTGGCTGCTCGATTACGATCAATCCAACCAATCAATCCAGCTTGGTAATTCTAAGCAATGCAAAATATCCAGACAGATCAACTACAAGAGATCAAATTATTAAATTTAGACTAAAACTGCTCAAGACCTGTGGCGTAATTTAAACGCCACCCTGTATTGTGGCTCCGCCCAGACATCGGTCTCGTTCCTCGACCTCCTCCGCTCAAAATGCGCTCGAAGCTAAGAGGTAGCTTCTGTGCGCTTTTGCGCTTCGCCGACTGGCACTTCGTCCTTTCCATTTCGAGTCTTTTGAGTAGTACTCAATCCAAATAAAAAACTGCCAAAAGGCAGTTCTTTATTTGGTGGCTCCGCCCAGACTCGAACTGGGGACACAGGGCTCTTCAAGCCCCTGCTCTACCAACTGAGCTACAGAGCCGATCGGTAGATATCTAGAATAACAGTTTTTTAAGTTTTGTTGTTGAAATGAAGAGCAGCCTGCTCTGTCACCTGTTCTGCTTCGCAGCCAGTCGACCCCGCCTCAACTTGGGCGATAATTCGCACCAGGTTTCCGGCCTTGCAAAATGCATTAGAGCATTTCTCACAACTGAGCTACAGAGCCGCGTCGAAATTACTATCGACTTACATATTAAAATAAGTTTTAATATTTTCCGTCTACCGAAATTTCTCCTCGTTTCGATTCTCAAACAGTCATCTGCATAATAACCTTAGATGAATTCCTTGATTTTAGAATCCATAAAATCACAAAGAAACACTGTTGAATCTAGGGGTTGATTATACAGCACTCTACCATATTTAAAAAAGGTAGTTTTTTATATTCTCCCCTTACGTATATCTTCTAGAAACTCAGCTCTAGATCGGCTTATACCATCTGTTTCTGTGCGTACTTCTGGTTCACCACTTGGTTGTCGTGGCTGTTTTTTCGCATATGTACTACGTGACCTAGGTCGTCGAATATAAGAAGCGTCATGTATTGTAGGCTCTGAGTCTGCATGACTCACTCTGGTAGGTTGGCCAGATTGCCGTGGTTGTTGAACTGGAAAAATCTCTGCACTACCTACAAAATTACCAAGACCGTCCAATGGAATACCTTGCTTAATTGCAATCTCTCCCATGTCAGGATTTATAGGCTCTGAAGGCGATTGCTCTGGGTTTGCTGGTGATGGTGTAAATTCGGACATATTGCTTATACTCCTGTTATTAATTGATTGATTCTAGTTTACGAGGTACTACAAAATAAATACATAGCGCTGATAAAACAGCTGCACCGAGTACATAGTATCGAGAAAAGTCACTAATAATGTATGCAACAAACGCAAACATTGTAATCGCTTCGAACATAGCCATTGGAACCGGAAGCGTTGAAGCGTATTTGTTTGGATCTGCTCGAAGGTTAGCTACGTATTTCATGCCAACAGAAAAAACCGCAATTGCTAGCAGGCCAATCACTCCTAGTAGTATTGGGTCATTGCCTGTGCTTGTTGCGGGATCACTTGCGGTAGATTCAACTAGCGCAAGGATATAGGTAAGTCCAAAAAACATAAAACACGCAGCTATCATGGCCAAACGAACTGGCATGGTTTTTCTTACTGACTCTTCTAAAGATTCTTGGTGATTCATATCAACTATTTACGCTGCGTATATTGTTTGATTGTTTCAAATAGGTCAGCAGGTAGGACAAACATTGTTTTTTGTGATGCTTCTGGAGCTATTTTTTCGATTGTCTCTAAAGTTCGAATATTCATTGCACCAGGTGCTTTGTTAAGCATTGCTGCTGCTTCTGCTAATGTTTGGGCAGCTTGTTTTTCACCTTGAGCGTTAATGATAACGGCCCGTCGCTCACGCTCGGCCTCAGCTTGTTTAGCCATAGATCGTTTCATGTTTTGTGGTAATTCAATATTTTGAATCTTGATGGTGTCGACATCAATCCCCCATTTGTCGGTTTCGACATCGACCTGCTTTTTTATTTCGTTCCCAAGACGTTCGCGTTCACTCAATAGAGTGTCGAGCTCCTCGTTACCAACCACGTCACGCATAACTGCTTGAGCATACAGCGTAGTTGCAGCGCGGAAATTTTGGATTTCTAGGACAGCTCGTTTTTCGTCCTTGACTCTAAAAAACACCACAGCATCTACACCAATGGTGACGTTGTCCTTGGTTATAACTTCTTGACGAGGCACATCAACGGTGGCAATACGCATGTCAACTTTTATCATTCGGTCAATGCCATATGGCAAAATAAATCGCAGTCCAGGGCCTTTAATACCGTTTAATTTACCAAAGCGCAAAACCACACCTTGTTCATACTGGTCGACAACTCGTAACCCAGAAACAACCGCAATCACCAATAAAACTGCTACAAACACCACAAATCCTCCCATAAATACTCCTTATACTCTTGATTATTATAGATCAAAACCCTTATAATTTGCGAGCGTACTTCTCTTTGTTTAGGAGTGTGCAAAAATTTTAAACCAAGATTGTCGTTTGATAATTATTGTGCAGCAATCTGTTTGAAATTTTTAGAAGGAAAAAATTTGTGTAAGGAATGAAGATTTAAAACTTGTTTTAAATCAAAGCATAAACACAAATTTTTGACGGGCGGTTAGCTCAGTTGGCTAGAGCACCTCGTTTACACCGAGGGGGTCATAGGTTCGAGTCCTATACCGCCCACCAAACTACTTAAGCATTAATTGATGATTGAGTAGTTGGGTGAATATAGTTACTTGAACCTATTCATAGGTGAGACATCCTGGGAGCATGTTGCAAGGCAACTTTCTGATACGAACTTGTTCGTAATCATGAAATTGCGGGGCTGCTGGAAGTAGCCGAGTCCTATACCGCCCACCAAAAAAAGTAATATATATTATTAAACCAACCGAGTGAGGAGTTGGTTTTTTTATGTCATTAGAAAATTTACCGCAACAATCAGAAGAAGAGCAATGGTTAGTTCGAGCAATCTCTGACTCTATTATAATTGCAAGTTTAGAAACGGCACATATAGCACAATACAAGCTGTTCCAAGATCAATTAGAGCTGATTAAAGCCCAAACCTCAGAGATCGCTGCTCTCGAACGCTTAACGATTAAACTTCTGCTCGAAAAACAAGAACTTGAAAAAGCAATGACATACGATAAGCTAACAGGTTTATTACGAGAAGAAAGCATAGAGCGAGAGGTTTTTCCTCAGGTAGACCGAAAATTGAAAGATAGTGCTTTGTACCATTTAGTATATGCAGATGTCGACGATTTTAGTGCAGTCAATAATATCGAAGGGCACGACCGTGGCGATGAAGCTTTGGCGCTTATTGCTGAAAAAATGAAAGAATCGACAAAGTCTGGGATTGACTTCCTTATTCGATCAAATGATGCAGGCGATGAATTTATTCTAATAATAGAAGGTGATTTGAAAACAGCCAAGCAGGTTGGAAAAAGAATTAATTTAACCCTAGCTGAAGAAGAGCACTTTGCCGGAACTCCACTTAGTTTGTCAGTCGGTTGTGCGCCTTTGCGCGGCACTACCCCAGAGCTTTATAGCGCGTCAAAAATTTTGGCAGAAACAAGAATGCGAATCGCAAAAGAAATCAAAAAAGACACTTAATCATGATTTGTTAGTCTTACATTCTTTGAAGGACAGGCGGTAGTTAGTTTGGCGTGCGAGAGAGGACTTGGCTACTTTCAGCAGCCCCGAACTTTCACTCCTGAAAGCATAGCTTTCAGAGGAAAGTTTCCTTGCGACATGCTCCCAGCATGTCGCACCTCCACGGAGGTTCAAGACTATGCGTACCATACCAAACTAAAAACAGCCCTTCGGGCTATCTTTAGTTTGGTGCAACAAACGCACAAACGTTTGAACTTATTAACAGAATAGCAGAGTGGCTCTATAAAAACCCAGATGAAAGTATCTTTAAGCTTCCGAAACTAACCCTATCAGAGAAACAAAATCAGAGGCTTCAACAGGTGTATGCGTACTAGAATAATACTAACCAGTAGCTATTTGAACAGTACCAAGCAATAAGATAGCTTGATAATAAAATTATAAAAACTACAATAAGCTATATGGACTATAAGCAACAAAGTAACCAAGGCTGTTTAGTAGTAGACTTGATGTACCTATTTGAGATCACACCTACTCGAGATAAAGAAAAAGCTATATTGAGTGAGGGGCTCTTTAAACTTAGAGAAAACTATACGTTAGGCTGTTTGATGGCATTTCTTAAAGAGTATCCTGAGAATAAAATTAAAATCTACGTTGATAACAATTACTATCTAGAAGTGTTGAATGGGTGGGTTAATCACTCTCAAATTGAAATGCTTCACAAAAAGAATGACGCTAAACTGCTAAGTGAACTAGAGCCTCCTTTCATAGTGTATGTCGATAACAATATTACTGATGGCTGGACACACCTCCCTCACTTTATGATGATTACACGCAGTACTGATAAGTTTTTTGATGTCTTTGACCCTTGGACGGGAGCCACGTCAAAAATGTCTAAACAGAAGATACTCGAGGGCATCGAGTTGCTAAGAAGCCACGTAAAAGTTTGTCCATTCGTTATAACCAGGGGCTAGGCAAAGTTAATCCGCTTAAAGAATGGTCTATTATATCTAATACCTTACAGATATAATTGCAGTAATGACAAACGAGCATAAACTGCTATCAAGGCGGTATCTTACATACAAATTTCTAACAAGCCTTTGGTTTGTTGGTGCTGTTTGGCTATATTTTTACAGAATTTTCATAACTGACCAACAAGTTGGCGTTCTAGACGGAATGGCTTTTGCGATTGGTTTATTAGCTGAAGTGCCGTCTGGTGCATTAGCAGATAAGTTTGGTAGAGATAGGATCGTTAAACTGGGTCAGGTTCTAGCAGGTAGCGGTTTACTAATCCAAGCTACGGGTAGTAGTTTTATGCCCTTTTTTGTTGGTCAGGCAATAATGATGATTGGTGTTGCTTTTGTGTCTGGAGCTGACGAGGCTTTGTTCTTTGAGAGGTTGAAGTTCAGCAGAAAGTCTGTGGACTGGAGAAAGCTAGTTACAAGAGGCTCGCAAGTTGCCTTAATGGCTACCCTACTGGCTACAGTTGTAGGTGGATTACTCCACACTATAAACCCTCGTCTACCGTGGTATTTGAACGGATTAGCTTTCATCGTTTCGATAGGGGCTATTTGGTCAGTCAAAGACACTAGGCCTAGAGCTAAGCGTGAGAAGTTTATGCCTGAGCTAAAAAGCTACTTTGTAGATATAAAAATGGGCTTCGCTGAGTTTAGTAGACCAAAGCTACGTCTTTACGTTCCTTATATACTTGCAGTACAAGGGCTATTTTATACAACTGGCTACGGTTTACTAAGGCTTATTCTGTTAGATCGGTTTACTTTCTCTCCATTCTGGGGATCCGTTGCTATAGCTAGCAGTAGCTTAATTACAGTAGGGCTTCTAGCTTATATGCACAAAAATGCCGAGGATCTAAGCGAGCGTAACGTACTTGTAATAATTGGCTTAATCGCTTCATCGAGCCTATTGCTGTCTTTGGCAAACATCGGTTTATTCGGTTATATAGTCATTCTTGCTCTATATGCTGGTGAACACGTTCTGCAACCGTTCCTTAGCGAAGTGTTAAATCATCGAGCATCTGACGACAGAAGAGCTACAGTGCTATCCGTTGCTTCATTCCTGAAGTCATTGCCATATGTGTTACTTGCTCCAATAATTGGCTACCTTAGCTCTAACGATAAAATAGAGTACTTCTTCATTGCTTGGGCTGGAATAATTTTCTTCGCAGTGTTGCTGTATATCAGCCAGAAGAAGCAAGATACACACATTAGCCTAACTGACTGACCACCCCCCTATGCTTTTGGCCTGACTTTTCGAAAAGTCCGTAAACGCACCCATCAGCTAAAAACACGTCTACTTCAATTTTTGGTTTGATTTGGAATATACCCAACAAAAACGGGATTTTCTAAAACAGGGGTAGCGTTAAAAATTTACACCCAACAAATCTAATAGCTTAACAGAGGAAAAATTGTTGGGTAGAAACTGTTAGTTATTTGCTAGTTTATATAGTCTCAACACATCGGTATAATAAAGTTAGATGAGACGCAAGTTAATTAGTAAGAGCTACCTTTTCTCCCGCCTAGGCACTTCTAGGTATTTTTGGCGTGCTCGGCATAAAATTGCAAAAATTAACTTTAGACGGTTACGGACTAGTCTTGTGCTCAAAAATACCACCGCTACTGCAAAGACAGAAGTTCAGTATTGGCAAGCGATGTCCAAAGGCTCTACTGCTCCAATAGTGTTGGCGGTCGTGGTCGCACTTGCTTTGTATGCTCTTGAGCGAAATATCGCCGTCATAGCAGACCTAGGTTTGATACAAAACACCTTTATTGGCAGGTACTTAAGTCGAGGCCTCGATCAAAACACATATGTGCAATTGCTAACTGCTATCGCAAGCGTAACGGGCGTATTCTTGGGTTTATACTTTACTGCCGTCAGTACCGTGATCTCTAACACATACTCTTCTGTTTCAGGGAATGTAAGAGAGCTTCTTCTCAAGGATAAGATTGGGAATAATTACGTTAAGTTGGTGTCATTCTTGACTGCGCTATCAGTCATTCTTTTGTCGGTTAGTGTAGCTGGAGTTGCACCCCTTCATATAGCGGTTCCGCTATTGGCAGTCGTTTCGTGTTTAGCCATTTTTGCTTTTGTTAATCTCGGTAAGCGTGCTTTTTTCTTATCTGACCCAACTCTTTTCTTCAACACGTTGTCGAGCGAACTACTTAAGTGGGTAAGGCAGGCAACTCATCGCGGTCATCACTGGAGAAATTCTAATTTTCAAGAGCATTATCGTAGACAGGCTCTAAAATCTGTTACGACTGTGGCGACGCTCGCCGAAATATCTAGCGAAAAGCCTGAGTTGCAAGGTCAGGCACATCCAGAACTGTTAAGAAAAATGCTATTACTTGTAAATGTCTACCAAGAAGAAAAGCTTTCTATACCCTCTACGAGTAACTGGTTCAGCAAAAAGGCTCAACATAAGCAATGGTATCTGACAGAAAGTACTGAACTCGAGAGTGCTACGCAGACATACACGTCCCTAAAACCAAACGAAATGCCAGACACCACTTGGCTAGAGGACGCTATGCTAGATGTCATATTCAAGGCAAATAAGGCAGATTTAGAGCAAGGTAACTATCAAGCTCTTTATAATAAAATACTAAGTTTGGATGATTTTTTTAAGGAAACTAGCAATAAATGGCTTAGCGAGAGCGGTATCGAATGGCAGACAAAGCTTTCTAAAGATATAGTCAGTCAGTTGGCTAGCGATGCTGAGATTGATGAGCAACAGGAGCAGTACTCTCTTGCTGTTGCCGACATAGTAGCAAGCCTACCAATGTCTTTGGAGCTTGGGTTTGCGAAAGCTGTGGGTGAACTTAACGCGGATAAACTACGCACAGATCTACTCAATACGAACTGGCTTAAAAACAGCTCACCTTATGGCTTTAAATTACCACCAAACACAATTAAGACACTAGAGAAGATGCACGAGGGATTTGTATTTGAGAAGCTAGCTAATGCTTCACACAGAACCCAGAATTGGTACGTTACCGAATTAATACTCCACGACCTTGATATGGCACTCTATGGCCAATGGCAGGCACTTATATCGATGCTCGAGACTTGGTACAAAGACGCTGGGGTAGCTTTAAGCAAAGCTAAGAAATATAAGCACTCTGCAATTATATACAGTAGAGCTATTGAACAAGCCTGGAAACTCGATAGTCACATCGAAACATTAAAGGAGCTTTCAAAGAAACTGGGCGAAGATAGCAAAATTAACTTTGAAAAAAACGCTGAATGGAATTGGGAAAAAGAGCACGACAGGGTTACCAAGTTCAGGGATATGGCTATAGAGGGTCAATCAAAACTCATACCCAAATTGTGGAACACAGAGAAACCAGACCCTGAAATGCCTGATTTATTTGGGGGTGCAGTTCACTTCACAGGAGAAGCTTGTTACCGTTCGCTGGAGGCAGGCGATGCTGAGAAGTTCAAGGCACTGTTCCGAACCTACTTCTTTGGGATAATAGGTATATTTGATAGCGTGAGACCTCAAGTTCTCGACTGGGAGCAGGCGTCGGCAATATCTTGGATGTCTGAGCCAATTCTAGATTTATTTGATATTAGTGGCTATGCATATGTATTTGCGGAATACCACGATATGCCCGAGATATGGAACGAATGTAAAACTGTATGGGACACATACATAGAGGAACTTCCTGCTCAACTACCTATATATGCAACTATCTCCAAATATCATCAAACCCCAAGAATGATGATTACGCCTCGTGCAACGCTCCGAAGTAGGTGGCAGATTGCTTTAGGAAAGCTACTCAGCGACCTGCATAAGCAGACAAATTCTTCTGGCTACTACTCTCAACCACGAGTTGAACATTCTAGTGAACTGATAAGAAATATAGCCCCCTTGAGCGACAGTGTACCCTCTATGTTCGTGGATGCTATAGATATATTTACCGTAAAGTATCTTATTACATTACAAGCTAGTAACGAATTAGATTTCGGTATGATCGAAGATAAGATATCAAACATTAACGGTAGTGAAGAGGTGGATAATGAGTAGACTATCTCGACGATATTTTCCAAGAAAGAGACGCCCAAAGGATGAGCCAGCACATTATGCATTTATGTTCATACGAGATATACATACGGGGATAATGCCCTTTCGAACTGGTAGGGAGTACCCCTTTACAGTTAAATTAAAGCGAGTAAACGAAAGCTTAGAGGTACAATTAAAGGACTTTTTAAGTATCGGTAAAGGTACAGGCTGGTCGATAACAGAAGAGTTAAGCAATATAGTTGGAACACTTTCTCATTACTTAGTGGCTCTTGGTGAAATCTATATAGAAATTGTGCAAGATGATGAAGGCGACAAGAAGAGCTTGGCAGGGAAACAACTCGTCATCTTGCCCAGAGGTAGGGTTTTAAGAGTATATAAGTATTACATTCAAGTTGTGCCTATTGAAAGCTGGAAGCGTGGTGAGAAAAAGTTTCATCTTATACCTTCTAAGAACATTTGGCACCTCAAGTTGCCTAAAAAGCTAGGCTCTCCAAGCAGACACCGTAGAACCCTAAAGAAACTTAATCTACTATCCAATACGACGCCGGCATTTGTATTTGAAGACGGAAAACTAGGAGGGTCGGTATATTATGATTTCGCTAAGCATCGTTTCAATAGCGAAGTAGCTGTTGAGAACGTTACTTCAGAATGGGGCAGTATATGGAGCTTGGGGCAGATTAAGGGCACTACAGAGTACTACTATATCGTTAACAGGCTCAGGTCGTGTCGTTCGCAAGCCCTACTTCGCGAACATATTATTTCTGAAATCAATAGACTGATTTCAAGAATTGGCGTCAAGAACTCTATTCAGGTTAAAGGCTTAGCAATTTCTTCAGATATAAGCGAAGCTATATCTAAACTCGAGAAGGGTGAAATTGGCTTTCAAGAGGCAATGAAAGCTACTAAGAGCTAAAATATCGTATGAGTACTCACAAAATATCCAAAAAAGGGCTAGAAAGGCTGAAAGAGGAGTTTCCAGAAGGCTTTGACCCAGAAAGGAGTTACGGCATTATTCCAAAGCAACCGAGACCAGAAGACACAGTTTATTGGCTCGATTACGATCCAGACAAACGCTATTTGAAGCTCAATAGTTTTGTAATACAGTCCTTTCAAATGGGTAGCAATGCCGACACTTACTTCACTAAGCTGTTTGCCAAAAAAGGCTGGATTAAGAAAGTTACTGTAAAAAAGCCTGCTAGGGCTGGTGTACTAGTAAACAATATCAAGATGCCCCTTAAGCTACGTAATGCTATCTTCGATTTCGGAGCCAAAGGAACAATACTTGAAGTCCATACTGTTATTAGACGTGAGCGAGCTAGAAACTTCAGTGTCATAGACAAAGAAGTGCAGGATTATTTGGTCAAATGCCGAGATAAGCACTACTCCCTGGTAGACGCTGGAAAACGAAAATAAACTACACAGGATTTGCGACGATGGCTAGTTTTCTTGAGAGGATCGGCGTATGGAAACGCCATCAACGCAAAAGAAAGATAAGCAATCGGACACTCTGATTGAGTTTGTCGAGTTGTTGGCTAAAATTGAAACTACTCCCGAGAAAATAAAGAAAAATAGCGATAAGATGACCGTGGGTACGCAAGTTATCACTTACTGACCATCTACAACTACGCTAAAATGGTGTTATATGGCGAGCTTATTAGGAGATACAGACTTTACTAAATTTAGGTATGTTTTGTATGCTCGCAAGTCTACTGAAGATGAGGGCAGTCAAATGCGTTCAATCAAAGATCAGATTAAAGTATGTAAAGAGTACGCTGAACGTAATAATCTAAACGTAGTCGCCATCATTAAAGAAGACAAGTCGGCGAAAGTAGCAAACAAGCGGTCAGGCTTTAACGAGGTTGTAAGCGAGCTAGAGACTAAGGACGGTAAATATGACGCCATACTCTCCTACGCACCAGATAGACTGGCTCGCAATATGCTCGAAGGTGGACTGCTAATAAACCTGGTAGATGATGAAAAAATAAAAGACCTCAAGTTTCCAACACACCACTTCACAAACGACCCATCGGGGAAGCTAACGCTAGGAATTATGTTCTCTATCTCTAAGCACTTCTCTGACGCCCTCTCAAGAGGCGTTAAGCGAGGTAATCAAGGCAACCTAGAAGAAGGTATCTCTGCTGGTGTAGCTAGGTGGGGTTACGACAGAGACGCCAACGGGCACGATAGACCCAACGAGATGTTCGATCTGATCAAAGAGGGCTGGGAAATGCGAGCTAGCGGAGAGACGATTGCTAGCGTAGTCAAATTCTGGAAGAGAAATAACGTTCATAGAATGACGAAAATAAACCGCAAGAACAAAGTATCTAAAAGAAAAGAAATGACTTACAGTACCGCAACGAAGCTGTTTAAGAGCCCTTTTTACTACGGAATACTGGTGCAGTCAGAGCAAGAAGTAGACTTACGGCTCTTACCTATCAACTTTGAGCCAATGATAAGTGAGGAGTTATACAATCAAGTTCAATCGCTAAGTGAAAACAGATCAAAACTTAAACCAAAGACCAGTAAAAAAGGTATATTTTACCCTTTCAGAAATATGGTTTTTTGTGGTGTTTGTAGGGGCGATATACCGATGCGACCTGGCAAAAATAAAAGCTCAAGCGGTAGTTACGGCTTAACCTATCGTTGCGACAATAAGCCTTGCGATAGAAAAGTAAAATCTGTTAGAGCTAAGTACATTCTAGATGACTTATATAAGGTACTCGATACACTGAAATTCACTGAAAAAGAATACAACCAGTACAGTAAGCGTATGGAGGAATTTACTGCTGAAAAGATTGTTGAACTACGAACTGAAAAGCGAAGTCTAACTGGTAGAAAATCAAACCTCGAAAGTAGTTTCAAAACTAAGTCTCGGCAACTAGCAGAGCTTGGCAAAAGTTCGCCAGCTTTCACAACCTTAGAGACAGACTTAGAAGTGATGCAAGATGAACTGCTTGACCTAGAAGATGAAATAGCAAAGATTGAAGCAAAGCTAGTAAATCCGACCAAAATCAAGATGACCAAAGATAAGTTTTTGAACCTAGCAAATACTGCTTCTGACAAGATGAGAGCGGGCACTCCGCTAGAAAAAGACGTACTGGCACGAATAATGCTTTTGAACTTCACTATAGACGACGAAAGGGCGCCTTCCTACCTCTGGAAAGAGCCCTTTGATAGCTTATTAAAAGCTAAGAATATTCGTTCTGGTGCGCGAGAGAGGACTTGAACCTCCACGGGATTACTCCCACTACCCCCTCAAGGTAGCGCGTCTACCAATTCCGCCACTCGCGCATATAGACACTATCGAATAGTTTAGAACAGATATTAAATATAGGCTAGTTACTCCAAATATATTCATAAACCAGAATTTAAATATACCCCGACCTACAACCATCCAACGCATCTACAGGAACCAGTGATCTGTATGATTACCTTTACAACTGCTCTTCTATTTCTTCTACATGAGTGATGGCATCGTCACCCATAAGACGGCGGAGCGTGTTTTTAAGCATGGTGTGCTGAATAAACAGGTCGTGTTCAGACGGGGAGCCGTCACTTGTTTGTGGGCCCTTGAAATAAAAGCTCAGCCAATCTTGTACTCCACCTAACCCAGCTCGGGCAGCAAGGTCTGTAAACAAAACAAGATCAAGGACAATTGGTGCAGCCAAAATTGAGTCTCTGCACAAAAAGTTGACTTTAATCTGCATTGGATACCCCATCCATCCAAAGATATCGATATTATCCCAGCCTTCTTTTTCGTCGCCGCGTGGTGGGTAATAGTTAATTCGAACTTTGTGGTAATAGTCTTTATACAGTTCTGGGTATACATCTGGCTGTAGCACGGTGTCGAGCACCCCAGCTTTGGTAACCTCTTTGGACTTAAAGTTTTCTGGGCTGTCTAAAACTTCACCATCGCGGTTGCCTAAAATGTTAGTCGAAAACCAACCATTCAAGCCCAGCATGCGAGCCTTTAGCCCTGGTGCAATAATCGTTTTTATTAAAGTTTGACCTGTTTTAAAGTCGCGACCAGCAATTGGAATATTACTACTTTGTGCAAGATTCGAAAGTGCTGGTACATTTACAGTGTTATGTGGAGCGCCGTTAATATATGGCACGCCTTCTTTTAAAGCAGCGTAAGCGTACAGCTGAGATGGTGACAAATCGTCGGAATCGTCAGCTATCGCCTTCTCGAACTGCTCAATGTCCTCGTGCACTAAACTTGGCTCGCTGTGAGCCTCGGTTGAGCCACACCATATCATCACTAAACGCTCACAGTTATTTTCAGTTTTAAACGATTTAATTTCTTGCCGTAATTCTGCGACTTTGTCAGCCAGCGACCCAGTTTTTATATTTGGGCCTTCAATGTTTTTTATAAATTTGCTTGAAAACACCGCTTTCATAGGCTTTATTGCAGAAAGATCATCTTTAACTTGCTCTAAATGGTGCGGGCTTAATACGCCGGCGTTAACAGCTGCTTCGTACATGTTTTCTTCGAAAATATCCCAACCACCAAAAACAAGGTCTTCCATATTTGCCAATGGTACATAGTCTTTTATTTTTGGAAACGACCGGTCATTGCCAGACCCTACCCGTATGGTTTGCATTTGTGACACCGAACCAAATGGTTGAGCTTGGTCTTTTCGCGCTGCGAAAACCCCAGCCATAAATGTTGTTGCCACCGCTCCCATGCCTGGCATTAAAATACCCAATTTACCTTGTGCAGGCTTAATATCTTTAGATTGCATGAATCTCCCTCCAGGCAGTTTGCTGCCTTCTCGTATTTAAGCTGATTTATGTCTAATTATAGCAGCTTAGCGATGCGAGCGTGGCAGGTGGTCTGAAAGGTGTTCCATAGAATATTCTTTACGCAAAATTGGTACGAGATCTTTTTTACTAACACCAATTTTTACACCTGGGTTAAGAATTCCGTAGGGGTCAAAAATCTTTTTTACTTTTGCAAATACATCATACATTTTTTCACCGTAAAGCTCTTTCAGGTACGGTGCACGCAAACGACCGTCGTTGTGCTCTCCAGCGGTGGATCCGCCCATACTCATTACTAATCCGTAATAATCGTCCATTAACCTAAATACTTTTTGTCGATCAGCGGTTTTGGTTAAGTCTAGGAATGGCTGCATGTGAATATTGCTATTTCCGGCATGACCCCATAGTGCAACGTCAAGGCCGTATTTTTCGTACAAGGCATAGACTTTTGGAATAAATTCGGTCAGTTTTTCTTGCGGCACAACACCGTCTTCTATAATTGGCAGAGCTTTTGCGTTTCCTTTGGTGTGCCACATCACAGCAGCAGCTGACCGCCGTAGTTTCCAAAGCATTTCTTGCTCATGCGGGTCTTCGGTAACCTGAAACTCAAGAGCGATTCCCTCAAGTATTTTTTTAGCTTTCTTAGTTAGCCGTTTGCGCTTACTTTCATTGTTGTCGTCAAATTCAATTAATAAAACAATCTTCGGGAATGGCTTCTCGACCAAACCTTCAAGTTGCTTAGAGTTATGCTCATCAACAAGTTCTAGCAGGAATTTATCTACAAACTCTAACGCAGCTGGGCCTAATGGCAGCAATTGGGCAACAGCTTGCCCAGCAGATTCCAGACTGTCGAAATGTGCCGCAATCAACGTATTCTGCGCGGTATAAGCTTCGGTGCGAAGTGTAATCTCGGTCACCACACCAAGCGTACCTTGAGATCCAACAATAAGCGGAGTTAAATCAAACGAGCCATCTTTGCGTTTGACATCTGTTAAGTCGTAGCCCGTAGAATTTTTACTAACATTTCGTTTGCTGTCGTGAATCAATTCCCAGTTATCCATGATCAGCGAGTCAAGCTGACGATATATTTCTGACTCAAAGCTGGTACCACCCATTTTTTTATTAAGTTCACGTTTTGTGATTCGTCGTGTGTCGATTACCTCACCATTGGCAAGTACCACCTGGCACGTTTTCACAAAGTTTTTAGTAGCACCATATTTTAGGGTCATTTCACCAGCGGCATTGTTAGCAACGGCGCCGCCAATAGTTGAAAATTCGATACTTGACGGATATGGCGGCATAAACCGACCGTGGCTTTTAAGTACTTTCTGCATGGCTGCATAGTTTTCGCCTGGCTGTACAATAATAGATTCGCGGTCGAGTTGAATAATTTTGTTCATGTGGGCAGGAAAGACCATCATTATGCCGTCGCCTAGCGCTCCACCAGCCTGGTCAGTACCACGACCACGGGCAGTTATGGGTAGCACTTTGCCTTTTTCGGCCAGCTGCCAACTAAAACGAACAGTCTTGCGTACATCTGTTGTATTGAGTGGATAGACCACCATTTTTGGCGTAACTTCAAACACAGAACCATCTGTCGAAAAGTAGTCTCTAACTTTTTTAGAAACTATTACGTCTCCGCTAATGTGTTGTTGCAAATATTCAGCTAGCTTGCTCATGTCGCAGACAGGCTCCTTGTTGTTTTTTTACGCTTATGTTTCTTCTTAGACCATGGTACCAAAAAGCTGGTATTTTATACAGCGTTATTCGACTTGGCTGATTGATTCTGTCCGAACATACCACTCGTGAATATTAGTAAAGCGGTCAGCAGTCCGCGATAAAACGTCCCAACTATAGCCTTTTATCCGATCAGTTTGCTGATAGTCATAGAGTGATTGGTGCAGGGCTACAGCTGGGCTTAGATCTCGCCACTGTTCAAGAAATGCTTCGTATTTAGCAATACGTAAGTTTCTGTCTGTTCGAGTTCGGCCAGCTTCTAATGCCGAATCGATAATAGAATTTTCTAATCGCGAAAAGTTTAAACCGCCTAAACCTGCCTGTGAACTGTGCCAGAACACAAAGTTGTCTAGATCGAGACCATTTTGAATTGTAGCTAATACAACTTGGTAATTTTTAGACGCTACACTTCTGCTTTGGAAATCAGCCACGCTTACAAACTCCGCATATACATCGATTCCTTCAGGCTGCCAGCTCTTTTGCAAGCCTTCAACTATCAGCCGATTTTCGAGTGTATCGGCAGCTAAAATTGTTAACGATAACACCTGCCCGTCTTTTATACGAAGCCCTTCGTCAGAACGGACAAAACCAGCAGCATCAAGTTGCTGACGGCCTTTTTCAGCATTATGAGGTAGCTGCACATGACTAGGATTATCAACCGCTAACTGTTGCGGTAAGAACGGATTGTTAATTAACGGCGCCTGAAACGTTTGAGCGGTGTATATTTGCGATTTATCAACAAGCTGCGTTAGTGCTTGCCGCACAGCTTTAGTTTTTAAAATGTCGTTTTTAGTGTTAAAAAACAAATACGATCCAGCTGCCAGCTTGGTTGGCGTTGCGGCGGTGTCAGTTGCGGTGCTCGAAATATTGTCTTGTTTACCGAAGCCATCAACTAAGCCTTTGTCGAACGCGTTTTGGGCAGTTGCCGAATCTTCAAATAACTCGATCTCAATAGTTCTAATGTAGGGTTCTCCGCGATAATAATTTTCATTTCTGGTTAATGTGATAAGCCCAGAGTCGCCGTCGATTTTTGCCACCTCGTAAGCACCGGTACCAACAGGATTAATAGAAAACTCACTGGACCGAATACTTGCCGGATCAACCGCATGTAACTTGTGCTCAGGCAGAATTAACTGCCTCAGAAGGTGCGGGAATGGAGCGAATGAATTAGGCAGCTTAAAAATGACGCTATTTGGGTCTGGCGTTTCGACAATAACACCCTCCCAGGTGTCGGAAAAAATCGACCCCACCTGTTTATTTTGCAGCAGATCAACGGTAAAGCGAACGTCTGACGAGTCAAACTGCTCACCGTCATGCCACACCACATCGTCGCGTAACTGTAATGTAAATTCATCGGCAGCTTCGTTGGCAATAATTTTAGTAGCTAGCGATGGGCTTAAATTACCGGCTGCGTCGTAGACCAAAAGACTATCAAACACAATACCGGCAATATCGGCATTTGCTCCGTCCAGCGCGAATAACGGATTAAGGTTGTTTACCTTGCCGACAACTGCCTCACGGTAAACACCTCCTTGGGTCGGTATTTGTTTTAACGACGTCTGCCGAGACTGACTAATTTGGACAAGACTTGCTGCTATTAGCGCCGTGCAGAGCACTAACCAACCAGTTGCAAATCGCCGGATTTTTCTGAACTTTTTCCACCGCTTAACAACTGTTTTATCAATATTTTCAAGCGAATCAACCCATGACTTAGCCGGAAGCTTTTTTAGTCTTCGTATAAATCGCTTTGTCTTAAATTTGATATATGGTCTAAACATTAGCCAAGAATAAGATTAAGCAAGATGCTTAAACTAAATGCCACCGCTAGAACAATTGTTATTTGGTGAATCGTTTTGTCCACGCCGCGTCGCTCAGTATGAATTTCGTTGCTGCCACCAAAGCCGGCGCCTAGACTCGCCCCTCGTCCTTGTACCAAAATAAATACTGTCATTAGTACACCAGAAATAACTGTTACCGCACGTAAAATATCTTCCATTTATACTCCCTATTTAACTTCGAGCTTTGAGCTTGCAAAGAACATGCTCAAACCATAGTTAACTATCCATACAATTATAGCAGTCATTATGGCTGCTCCGAAGGTTTTTACTTCGAAGCTGTCATATAACGCAGACGTTAAGTAAACCATAAAACCATTAATTATCAGCATAAAAAAGCCGAGACTAAGAATTACTGCAGGTAACGTCAGCAGCACTAGCACTGGTCGAATGACGGCATTAACAGCGGTGAATATTAAAGCTGCAACCGCAATGACTACTAAACTATTTTGGTAATCAATGTTTTCACTTAAACGCGCAGCAATCCATAATCCGAGTGCGTTAAACCCCAGCCGTACTACTAATTTCGGGGCTGAACCTTTTGAAAACGTGACCGTTTTATTTTCCATCACTGCTATTCTAGCACCTCTGTTAATTTAATGCAGCCTTGTTTTGTTATTAAATAGGCATCTTCTAAACGAACCGCAACACCCCACTCCGCTACATACAGACCAGGCTCCGCCATAAACACCATGTTTTCTTTTAATGGCTGCGAATAATCACCAGCATCGTGTACGTCTAAGCCTAAAAAGTGGCCAAAGCCGTGCGGACAATATTCATAGGTATCTTTGAGCTCGGCCGAATCATCAAGCAGCTTAAGAATTTTTAACGCTTTTAGTAGTTCCTGTCGAAACGCTTTTGCTATCTCCATCGGAGTGGTGCCCGGCTTAAGATAACTAATAATGAACTTTTGTAATTCAGCCACAAGTTGCTTAACGTGCTGGTACTCTTCGCTCATGGTGCCAAATTCCAACATTCTAGTAACATCGGCGGAATAATAGTCCTGCTCTGCTCCAACATCTACTAGAACAGCAGTATTCTTAGCGATAGTCTGGTTATTGGCAGTGTAGTGAAGCATGAATGCGTTGTTGCCTCCGGCTACAATTGGGTCATAACCATGCGTAAATTGGTGACGGATAAATTCTGCCGTTATATACGCTTCAACATCTTGTTCAGACTTAAAGTTTGCAATGTGCTCCATTGAGCTTTCAAGCGTAGCCTCGGTAAAAGCTGTTACGGTTGCTAGTTGTTTTATTTCTGGCTCTGTTTTGATTACGCGAAGTTCGTCGAGTATAGGCGTAGCGTCATTAATTTTTTTTACACCATAGCGTTTCAAGGCTCGCTTGAACTTGCTGTGGGCAGGGTTAAGCGCGTGGGTAAAAAATGAATCTTTTCTGTTTTGAGGCATCAATACTTCAGTGGTGTTGCCAAGTATGTTTTTTATAATTGCAGCCTTTTGGGTCAGATAATGGACATGTTGTATTCCGCTTTTTTGCTGAGCCTCTGTAATACTCAGGCCGCCATCAAGCCACGTGGTGTGAGCCTTCGTAACCTGTGGTATAAACAAATGTTCTTGGCCGCCGCTATCGATTACCAAAATACAGTTTGGCTCATTGATACCTGTTAGGTACCAAAAATTACTGTCCTGTCGAAATGGGTAGTTTGTGTCTTTAGTTTTTTGGATAACTGTGTGAGCAGTACTGGCAAATACTGATCCATGGAGTTTTTGAATAAGCCTACGACGGTTATTTATATGAAATTCTGGCAACATGGCCTTTAGTGTACGTTCTTTTACTGCTTACGCTCAACAAAAGGTGCAATTTCGTGCGCTTTAGACAGTAGTTTTTTTCTTGGCAGCGACTTAGCAGCATCGCGCGAAATAAAACTCACAGCAGTCGTTGCGACTGTCAAAACAGCTGCCCCACAGCGTTTAATTCTTTCTTTTACTTTAGCTTTTGCGGACAAATCTTCATTGCTATGCGCAAAAACCTTGGGTGATTCAAAAGACAGTGCAGTTAATGCTATGCGGCTTGCTGCAATACTAGCTTTTAACCTGTCGCCGTATGTTGCTTCTGCGAACGACTCTGTTACCCACAAGTGACCTTCTGTTTGATCCGGCTTTACTGAATTTCGTGACATCCGCGCCAAAAAGAACTCAACTTTAGAGCGACGTATTAACCCCAACGCCTTTTTAGACAATACTTCCTCTTCAAAACTTTCGTTAGAGGCTAGTGCTTGGGTTAAATTAATTTTCCCTGCAACATGATCATGCGCAGCTCTGCTTCGATGTAAAGAATCCCAGCTAAAAACTCCCAAAGTCTGCGCAAAATCAGTCGTAGTGTTTGCTTCGTCAATAATAGCCATCGCTTCTGTAATGTCGCCATTTTCGGCATACGTAAACTGAGCAGTATCTCTCAATAATCGAGCTTCCTCTAAAGGATTCTTTTCGTAGTGATGTGGATTCTCATAGTCGGTCATATTTTATATATTCTACAATTAATTTGAGATGATTCAAATTTTCTTATCTGAACGTTTCTGTCCGCCAATATACATTTTTAGAACTTCAGCCTTTTTAGCACCAATAGTTTTAGCTAGCTCAAAATCACGAGCTTGCATTACGCCGCGAATACTTCCGAAGGTACGTATAAGTTTTTTTCGCGTCGCAGGGCCAATACCAGGAATATCTTCAAGCAAACTGGCGGTGTTTTTTTTACGCTTAAGTGTAGTGTGGTAGCTGACAGCAAATCTATGCGATTCGTCTCGTACACGCATCAGTAGTTTTGTAACATGGCTGTCTTTTCCTAGATTGACTACTTTCATCGATCCATCTTCTTGA
The DNA here is from genome assembly GCA_012965045.1 of Candidatus Saccharibacteria bacterium. NCBI lineage: Bacteria > Candidatus Saccharimonadota > Candidatus Saccharimonadota bacterium. The sequence goes on from DTSZ01000001.1 coordinate 454,902, forward strand.
GGAACAATTATTTCCTCGTGTCGCTTGGCTAAGCCAATAATTGGTATTTCAAAGCCCCTCGACTTCATAGCCTCTAGCGCAGAGCTTACCTGCCCCTTGCCACCATCAATCAAAATTAAATCTGGCTTTGGCCATTGTTCTATATTTTTACCACTAAACCTGCGAGATATGACTTCGCTCATGTGCCCAAAGTCGTTATTGCCAGGTAGGCGCATTTTGAATTTACGGTACTGCCCTTTATCGCTTACGCCGTTTGTGAACACCACCATGCTTGCAACGTTATTGGTTCCACTTTGGTGAGATATGTCATACCCCTCAATTCGCCGTGGTGCACCCTTTAGACTTAGTAGCTCTTGCAACCCGTTGAGTGCTTGGTCTTTACTGATATCAAACAGTTCTTTGTCGCTAAATATTACCTGTTTTTTGAGGTTTTTTAGTGCCCGCACTTGGTCTCGTAACCGTGCGGCCTTTTCAAACTGTTTGTTTTTGGCAGCTTGCTCCATTTGAACTTTTAAAGACTTTTCAAGCTTTATGCGGTCGCCCTTCAAATACATCTTTAAATTGCGTAAATTTGCCTTGTAATCTTTTAGAGTCGTTTTACCAACTTCTAAGCCAGGGCTTAAACTCAGATGATAATCAAGGCTAGCTCGTTTTTTATCATTTGGCACTTTGTAGTCAAAAGGGAAAATCCGACGCAAGTATTTTAAAGCTGGCCGTGCTCCACCACCAATATACGGGCCAAAATACTCTGCCCCATCATCCATTGGCCGCCGCACCACACTGACTGTTGGATGTTTAGACTTAAAATCGATCCGTACATATTGATTGCTTTTGTCATCGCGCAAATCAATATTGTATTTGGGCATGTAGCGCTTGATCATTTCGGCCTCTAAAAACAACGCCTCGATCTCGCTTTCCACCGTGATCCACTCTAAATCGGCGATGTCTTGGACTAACAGATCAGTTTTAACATCGCGGGCTCTCGACTTTTGAAAATACTGTCGTACCCGATTGCGTAAATTAATAGCCTTACCTACATAAATAACTTTTTTATCTAGATCTTTATAAAAATACACACCTGGCTGGCGCGGTAAATCTTGTAACTTGTCTTGCAGATTTTTCATTCTGCCTCTAAGTATAGGTTATTTCTTTACTGGCGCTTTTACGCAGTCAATACACAATGGCTGTTTTTGCAGACAATCCTTACATTTAAGCACCAGACTATTGCAGAGTTTGTTGCTGCAGTTGGTATGCTCGCTGGTTGGTTCGCTACAGTCACTGCACTCCCCAATGTCTTTAGACTTCTCAGAAAACTCCAGTTTCATGCGCTTATCAAACACGAAGCATTTCCCGTCCCAATACCCTTGGTCGCCAAATTCTTCTCCGTATTTAACAATACCGCCGTCAAGATGGTACACCTCTTTAAAGCCTTTGTGTTTCATATACGCACTTAGGTATTCGCAGCGAATGTCACCGGTGCAATAGGTTAGTAGTGGTTTGTCTTTATCAAGTTTTTCAAGCTCTGGCTTAAGCTCTTTAAAGGCTTTAATTTTAGGCGCAACCGCACCTTTAAACTTACCTATGTCTGACTCGTAATCGTTGCGGGCGTCTAAAATTGTCACATCTGGATTATTCTTTATATACTCATGCCATTCTTTTGGCCGCAAGCCAACTGACTTATTAAACGGATTAAAGTCGTCTTCTGCCCCGAGCGTGACGAGTTCGTCACGGTGTTTTACAGACAAACGGGGAAACACCGTGTAGTCTCCATCGCTCCACTTGTACTCAATGCCGCTAAAGTCCGGCCAATTCACTAAGGTATCAAACTCTTTATGTTCTGCTTTAAATGAAGTGTCTAATGATTTATTGTCGACAGTAGCGTTCATCTGTTCGATATAGCTTTCGAGTGCCTCTTTGTCGCCAGCAAGCGTTCCGTTTATGCCGTGTTTGCTAACAATAATACGACCATTTAAGCCGCGCTGCGCGCACACAACGGTTTGCCACTTTCGAATAGCTTCTGGGTCTGTAACTTCCGTAAATTTGTAATATAAAATTACTTTTTGCATAAAGTTCATACTAACAAACAGATGTAAAATCGTAAACTACACAATTTTTTTATATATTTATCAAACAATGATTTGACATATATGGCAAATTTGCTAGTATTGATGAGGTATGAAAAGTAAATTTCCACAAATGATCACACTCGTCTGCAACCGCAGATAAGTGTCTGTTTGCCGAAATTTTATCCAAATCAATCAAGCAAACAGGCCCAGGAGGCCTTTTTTTATGAAAGAATCAGTAGATTCATTACATCCAGCTAGTGCAAAACGCTTAACAGAAGAGCAAGAACAAAGATTATTTGCTGCTTCGTTAAATGCGCCAAGAATAAATTGTGATCTAGTTCCACGCAATTTTGCTGGAGATTGTTTGCGTCGTGCTGTATTTGAGGAGTCTCAGACCCTTTTTAATAACCTGGTCTACAAAACACAAGACGGAACGAAAGAATTAAAAACCGGAATTACACTCAACAGGGACGCATTAGCCTTTGCATTGAAGTTTGGCGATGATTCACCAAAAAAATTCTTTGAACTCGGCCGAGAGAATGGTTTGGCTTTAGATGAAATCTGTGCTGGATATGATGAAGTTCTTGCCGCTTTAGATGTAATGCCTAAAGATCCAGAGGAAGACGTTGCTCAAGCAGTTGAACGTATTCAAAAAGAACTAGGGGTGACTGTTTTAGAGCCTTTAATTGACGTAACTGACCATACGCAACCCAGAGAAATGTTATTGCTTTAGCTATTAGCTTGCATCAACTATAATTAAACGCATGCAAAAAATTAGAAATTGGATTAAGTCCATGTACGCGTGGACTACTAAATGGGCGTCACACCCGCGAGCCGAAAAATACTTAGCTGGTATTACCGCTGCAGAGGGCGTGTTCTTCCCTATACCCCCCGACCCGCTGCTAATGGCAATGATATTCTCAAAGCCTAATAAATGGCTGCGATACAGCTTAATAACGATTGTAGCGTCAATACTCGGTGGCATAATTGGCTACTTAATTGGTTTTGCCTTTTTTGAAAGCATTGGTGACTGGATTATTTCTAGCTTGCACCTTGAAGAAGGCTATATATCGCTTAGTCAAAGCTTTCAAGAAAACGCTACGCTAGCTGTATTTACAGCAGCCCTTACTCCTATTCCGTACAAACTTATAACGCTTACGTCTGGAGCGCTGCAGGTTAATTTTGGCGTGTTTTTAATAGCCTCTATTTTAGGTAGAGGAACGCGATTTATTGTTGTTGGCTTTTTAGCAAAATTACTAGGCAAAAAGTACAAAGAACAGATCGAAAAATATATAGATATTATTTCAATTTGTTTGGTACTTATACTTATACTAATACTCTGGCTGAGGAATATTACTCACTAAGCCGGTCATGTCGCTGCCGAGCTTGTGCAGAAATTGAGCAGTTAATGGTGGTAGCGTTATTTGCCGCGCGTCTTCGTTGGCTTCGTTAACTCTAATCGATGTTTGATATATAGATTCTTCTAAAACCTGTTGTTTTTGCGTGCGGCCCCCTATAACACGTTTCAGCGAGGCGAACACCACGCCTTCTTTAACTGCCTCTCCGGAAAATTCTATTCCTTCTTGGTGTGTTAGAAGACATGCCGTAATCCTTCGAACATAGGGCTCGTTTGCGGATTGAATTCTGTTACTGGTAAGGACCGATATTGCTTCTGACATACAAATTTGAGATGGGCGGGATGTGGTATAGGTGTGATAGCATGCGCCATCAGTATCTTCATCCCGCCGGTGTTCCGGTGTGCGCTATCGAATTATCGACTTATATCTGCTCTGCCAAGCACAGAATTTCGTCGTTGCACTTCCAGCTTAGGGGTCGCCCTAAACGGTATATGACCGGTGATTTATATTGTCTCTACTAGGTGGCGTAAACGAGCGCCGGAAACACTAGCAGCAACCATGTTATGCCGAAGATTCGCATGGTGCGATTCTTCGAAGCATAGCCAACTGCAACCATCCAGGCGCAAGCATAGCCAAAAGTGACCAGCAATGCTACCTCTGGTACCCCGTCGATGTTTTTCAAAACAACGTATGGTACCCCTAGCAGCACTATTCCCAGTGCTAAACCAGCTAGAATCGAGTTGATTGCCTCCTCTTTGCTGATTGACTCAGTCATTTTCACCTCCTACTATACGGCTCGCAATAAACAAGGGATTTCCTTGAGTGATCTTTTCGATCGCGAGATGGCAGAAAAGTCCGTTACTTCTTGTCTCGTTTGAGGTGGGGGTGAGAAGGATATTCTTCTCTCTTAGTGGTTTCTTTCGGCAAGGACACCTTCTTGAGACCATTTTCTATTGAATAGAGCATGGTGTGAACGCGCCCTAGTACGGCACTTACTTTTTGCAAGCCTTTATAAAGGATATTCAAATGAACACTTCCCATTGGTTGTGTAGACAATAAATCAAATGACCCTTCGCGGTGAGCAAAGAATCTCGACATTCTCTTGATGAGAAAGCAGAATTATATTATAACATTTTCTTCAAATACGTACCAGTATATGAGCCTGATACTTTGGCCACTTCTTCAGGGGTACCGATTGCCACAATCTCGCCTCCACCATCGCCGCCTTCTGGACCGAGGTCGATAATATGATCAGCCGACTTAACTACGTCAAGATTGTGTTCTATCACCACAATCGAATTACCGCTGTCAACCAGCGCATTAAGCACTTCTAGGAGTTTTTTAACATCGGCAAAGTGCAAGCCAGTTGTTGGCTCGTCAAGGATATACATAGTTTTGCCGGTTGAGCGTTTAGCAAGTTCGGTCGCCAGTTTTACACGCTGCGCCTCACCGCCACTTAAAGTGGTAGCTTGCTGACCGAGCGTAATGTAGCCCAAACCAACACTGTTTAGGGTGTTGAGTTTTTTAGCAATAGTTGGCACATTAGAAAAGAACTCTAGAGCATCTTCAACCGTCATACTTAGTACGTCGGCAATGGTTTTGTCTTTATAGTGAATCTCAAGCGCTTCGCGGTTATAGCGCTTACCGCCACATTCGTCACACTTAACATACACATCTGGTAAAAAGTGCATTTCGATTTTTAAAATTCCATCACCACTACAGGTTTCACAGCGGCCGCCTTTTACGTTAAAGCTAAACCGCCCCGGTTTGTAGCCGCGGATTTTGCTTTCGGGCGTTTTTGCAAAAAGCTCGCGAATTGCCGTAAACATACCGGTGTAAGTTGCCGGGTTAGACCGTGGGGTTCTACCAATTGGCGACTGGTCAATTACTATTGCTTTGTCTAAGTTGTCGATTCCTTCGATAGTGTCATGTTTGCCAGCAACAGTATTCGCCCGCTGCAACTGATGGCTTAATGATTTAGCTAGAATGTCATTGACAAGACTGGACTTTCCCGACCCGCTAACACCGCTAACAACTACCATTTGGCCAAGCGGAATGTCGACACTAATATTTTGCAGGTTGTGCTCTCTAGCTCCTTTAATTGTAAGTTTTTTACCATTGCCTTTGCGTCGTTTTTTAGGCGTCGGTATGGACTGTTTGCCGCTTAAATACTGCCCTGTAACACTTGCTTTAACCTTAGCTACTTGGGCAGGTGTACCTTGGGCGATTATCTCACCACCGTGAATACCTGCACCGGGACCAATGTCTAGCAGTTCATCGGCCTCTCGAATAGTTTCTTCGTCATGTTCTACCACAATCACGGTGTTACCAAGATCGCGCAGCCGAACTAAAGTTTTAATAAGCCGAGTGTTGTCACGCTGGTGTAAGCCAATTGATGGTTCGTCCAGCACATACAAAACACCAGTTAGTCCAGACCCGATCTGGGTTGCCAGACGAATACGCTGAGCCTCGCCGCCACTAAGAGTGTTAGCACTTCGCAGCATTGTTAGATAATTAAGGCCAACATCGCGTAAAAATCCAAGCCGAGCTTTAATTTCTTTAAAAATTTGCTTGGCGATCATCTGCTCTTTTTCATTAAGTTTCATGGTTTCGAATAACTGGTAGGCATCGTCAATCGACAGGTCGCAGATGTCCATAATCGACATGTCTTTAACAGTTACACCGAGTGCCTCTGGCCGTAGGCGGCGACCCTCACAGGCATTACACGGCTTTTCGACCATGTATTTTTCAATGTCTTTACGCATAAATTCGCTGTCGGTTTCGGTGTGGCGGCGTTGTAAATTAGGAATAACTCCTTCGTAGGTTGTTTCGTAGCCGCGGCCGCTGTTAAGTTCTACCCAATACTTGTCATTGCCAGTACCGTATAAAATCTTCTCTAAATCTTCTGACTTTAATTGACTAGCAGGCACATGAATCGAAAAACCGTGTTTGTCGGCGACTGCTTCGACTTTTTTCATATACCAAGTGTCGACTTTGGCTCGGTTCCACGGACGAATAGCACCTTCGGCGATGGTAAGTTTTTTATTAGGTACAACCAGCTCTGGGTCAACTTCTAGCTTATTACCTAAGCCAGAACACGTCATACATGCGCCGTGAGGGCTGTTAAAACTAAAGGTCCGCGGTTCTAATTCTGGAATATACACGTCTGGGTGATCAGCACAGGCAAATTTTTCGCTAAAAATAGATTCGTGATCATCATCAACGTTATGAATTTTCAATACACCGTCAGCAACCTCAAGCGCCTGTTCTATTGATTCGGTTAGCCGTTGCCGTTGGCTTTCATCATTAACTAGCCGGTCTACCACAATCTCTATTGTGTGCTTGTAGTTTTTATCTAGGTTCGGCCATTCGTCTAAGTTGTACACAACACCGTCGACGCGAGCACGCACAAAGCCAAGCTTTTTAAATTCTGCTGGTATGTGTGCAAACTCACCTTTTTTATCAGCCACAACCGGTGCAAGCACCAGTAAGCGAGCGTCTTTGGGTAGGCGCAAAACTGCATCAACAATTTGCTTGGCTGACTGCTTAGACACTTGATTGCCACATATTGGACAGTGAGGAATCCCAATTCGAGCAAACAACAAACGCAAATAATCATATATTTCAGTAACAGTTGCGACTGTCGAACGTGGGTTGCGGCTTGCCGACTTCTGGTCGATCGAAATAGCTGGTGATAGGCCATCAATTTGGTCAACATCTGGTTTTTCCATTAGGCCTAAAAACTGGCGTGCATAACTGCTTAAACTTTCGACATAGCGCCGTTGACCTTCGGCATATATCGTGTCGAAAGCCAAAGATGACTTACCAGAACCACTGAGCCCAGTGATTACGATAAGCTTATTGCGAGGCAGCTCAAGACTAATATCTTTGAGGTTATGCTCCCGTGCTCCTTGGATTTTTATGACGTCATTCACAAGCTTCTACGCTAGCACATTACCCCTGTTTTTTCAATCCTATACTATCGGTATACAAAGATACCAGCGATAACTAATCCGTACATAATAAGCCACACTGACTGGCTAATGATCAGTTGCCTAATGTTGTCTGCGATCGCCCACAGCAACACCAAAAATGACATGACTGCATACAAAATCCAGGTGACTTCCGAAACACCTTCAGCCGATTTGTTGGTAAAAATCTCGATAACTTGCGGAATAGTTAGCAATGGAAAAATAATATTAACTGGATAGGACATTTTATCGAGTAGCTTTTTTTCTTTTTCGGTACTACGTTTAATACGGATAATGTTCATGGTTAAGATCTTACCACAGTTATTGTCACTTATTTACTTCTTAGGTTACACTAGGCAAAGTTTATGAAAGTTGCAATCCAGGGCCAGGCTGGCTCGTACCACGATACTGCTCAGCGTCAGTTTTTTGCTGACGCAACAATTGTTCCAGCTATGTCATTTAGCGGAGTATTTGACGCAGTTACAAATGACCGGGCTGAATATGGCTTGATTGCAATTGAAAATTCTTTATACGGTTCGATCAATAGGGTATACGACTTATTGCTGCAACATAAACCATGGGTTTGCGGCGAGGTTTATCTACGGATAGAGCATTGTTTAATATCTAAAAGCAAGCAGGACTTAAAAAACATTACTGCAGTGTATTCGCAGCATGAGGCCCTAGAACAGTGTCGTGAATTTTTTAGAGAGCACATGCCCACAGTTCAGCTTGTAGAAACCAATGATACTGCTGGGTCTGTGGCGATGCTCAAAGACCTCCCGCCAACCGCTGCAGCGGTTGCTAGCCAAGCTGCAGCAACGCTACACAATGCGCATATTATTCATAAAGGCATTGAAACAAATAAGCAAAACTACACTCGATTTATTGTGTTTCAAAAACAAAAAAACTATGACCTTAGTGGACAGAATAAAACCTCTGTAGTTATCGAACTACCAGAAAAAGCTGGTGTGCTACACGAAGTTCTTGGACTATTTGCGAAGGCCCAAATAAATCTTAGTAAAATCGAATCCCGTCCCATTGTTGGCAAGGCTTGGCACTACATGTTTTATTTAGACTTTGACGCAGGTGTAGACGAACCAACTAGTCGCGATGTGTTAGCAAAACTGCAAACACTAACGACGAAGTGCATTATTTTAGGTAGCTATAAAAATTCAAGATAATAATCACGACATAGGTTTCAAGCTGGGTTTTTTGTGCTAGCTTTCGCTAACGCCAGCTCGGTGGTACGGTCTCGCCCAAGTGTATAGCATGGCTAATGCCCTTGTGCTTGGATCCCCGTTCATGCTGCCACCCCAACATTAAAAATCTGCTGTCCTTCAGCTATGCTGGATTTTTGTCCGAATCTCATCGATCCGACCTTGCAGCTCGTGGCACCTCTTGCAAGACACTTCATACCTGGCAAACAGCCACCTGACCGACTTAAGTCGATCAAACATTGCGTGCCCATGATACAAAGGCTTCAGTGCCAAGATCTGTGACAACAACCGCAGGTTGTAGAGCAACCGAGAGGTTACGAATGGCGTGATTACCAAAGCAAAGACAAAACCAAAGCCTATCTTTGTTTTGTTGAGAAGATCCACAGTACTCCTTACGTAACTAGGCTTGTGTATGCAAAAAAGCGCAAAAAGCGAGTGCTTTGCTGTCATTTTTGCCAAGCGCCCTATTGGACTTACTCAAATGAGCTTTAGCCAGAAGTTGAGTTAAGTTTTAACAATTAAAAATTAGCTCAACTTCTGGCACCTATGTCGTGATGTGTAACGTTCAACCAATCCTACGATTAGTCAAAAATACTTAACCATTAAAAATACAATAAATCAATGCTAGAGGTTTTTCGTGATAGTTTTCGTATAGCGTTATTTGGAGGGGCTTAACCGCATAAAGCTCTAGGTAGCGTGCTTTTCTGCATCAACCGTACCTGCCACAGACACAGTTTCCGGCAAGTCTTCGTCTACAAACTCTAGAATCATATCCAGTTGCTCCCCTTGTTTTTTTGTTTCTGGGTGTAGCGCAATTGTTCCAAGAAAAATAGTTGCAACAGGTCTCACAATTCTTAGCCCCTCAGGCTCCATAGCTAACTCAGCTGCTGCATAAAATTGGTCAGGGATATTTTCTGCTTCAGCACGGAGAACGTAGCTGCCTGGGATGTGTTTTCGTGGTCGAACGGCTACCCATTCCAGCTCAATAGCTTCTTCCCCAATATACATATCATCTTGGTCAACTAATTTCTGATATCGTGCAGTAATGCGTCTTTTAGAATTAGGTTCCATTTTTTTGTCGTCATCCATAAACCCTAAAACCATACGAATGTTTGGAGTGTTTGAAGCTCCTTCAGCTGTTCTGACATAATTGAACATAGCCGGTAAAAGATCAACATTGCTTATGCCGGGTAATAATTCCGCGACAGATGAAACGCTTAGTGCGCGGTCGTATGCTACGAATGTTTCATCTCTTACATAAAATCTGCCTGTTTCAGCTCCCGCTGCCATTTAAACCTCCTCGAATTTTAGTTCTAAGCTTTCTAGTAGTTGGTCTTTGATAGCAACCGACTGGTCGGTAGTTAATGTCGCCTCATACGGCGTTATAGTTATCTTGAAGGTATAATTTACTGTCTGGCTATCATCCTGTTGATAGGCTTCTGTCGCCGTTATAGCAATGCCAATCTTGTGAGCTTGTGCTATCTCAGTTTGCTTGGTTGCGATTTGGCTTTTGAGCTGACCAAAGCTTATAGAATTAGCGACTTTTAGGGTTACATCCAACTCTGTTGACGGAAACTTAGACAGTGGCTTGTAGGCTGGGATGGAATCCGCAGCCTTCAATATATCTAATACCGAGATTTCAAATCCGGCGCTATGCTCTGGTAACTTGAGTTTTTTAGTAACCGAATTTTTATATTCACCAACCATGCCTATCCAGTTATCTGACCCTACAATCATCACAACAGCGCTACGGCGTAAGTCAAATGGTGCTGTAATGCTAAGTTCAGGGTCTTTCTTTATCGACTTATATTCAAACTGTAATCCTAGCCTATCGGCAAGCGTGTTCAAATACGCCTTAGCCGCATAGAACGCCGCGCCACTGCTTGCTGGCTTTTGGTTGGCGTACGTTAGTGCAAGTGTTTCGATTTCTAGCGGTAAATCACCTTCAACTAAATGGTTTTTGTTATGTGTTTTAGCTATCTCAAATAATGCGAATTCTTTGTGCCCAGCCTTAATATTTTGGTGTACATGAGTTAGCAAACTTGGTGTCAGGCTTAGTCGATACTTTTGTAAATCAGGGCTTAGCGCATTATTCAAAGTGTAGGCTTGGTCAGGGTCTTGGCCGACTATTTCGAGCAGATTTTTGTGAACAAAACTATAGGTTAACACTTCGTTAGCACCGGCTTTAGCTAACGCCTCGCGTAGTCGCTTTTTGAAACTAAAAAGCTCAGACCGTTTTTGCGGCTTAGTAGTGCGGGTTGGCAGTTCTTTGGGTAGATTGTCGTACCCGTATAGCCTACCAACTTCTTCAACAATATCCTCTGGAATATGTATATCGGTTCGCCAGAATGGAGCGGTAAATTTCATCATTGAGTCCTCTGTATGAACACTAAATTCTACTGCCTCTAACATTTTTTTAACATGATCTACTTCCAGATTAGAGCCAAGCCGAGAATTGATAAAATCGACCGAGACTTCGATTTCTGGATTTTGCGATAAATCGGCTTTATTATCTATTACTTTACTTGCAATACTGCCGCTTGCTTCTTTTGAAATGGCTTCTATGGTCATGTTTAATACTCGGTCATTTTGCCATGGTGACTGACCCTTGCTGTAACGCGTAACGGCATCGGTAAATAGTCCGTGCTCCATGGAGGTTCGGCGAATAGAATACATATCAAATGTAGCGCATTCTAAAATGATATTTTTGGTATCATCGTCAACTTCAGTATCTGCTCCGCCCATAACACCACCAACGCCAATCAGTTGATTTGGAGTAGCTATCATAATTGCTTCAGCTCGGGGTTTAATAATTTTGCCGTTTAGTAAAAGAATTTCTTCGTTCGGTTTTGGATGTCGAACTTCTATAACTGCTTCTCCGCCGCTAGCTTTAGCGACTTTATCGTAATCAAAAGCGTGCATTGGTTGGCCTGTTAAGTACATGTAGTAATTAGTTACGTCGACAATATTGTTTACTGGCTTCAAGCCAACTCTGGCCAAGTAGGTTTGTGTTAAAAAGTTACTCGGCTTGATTTCTACATCGCTCATCGCCACTGCCATAAAACGTGGGACTAGCTCCAGCAATGTGTTCGTCACAGTAAGCGGCAGTTCGCTCCCTTGTATATCCCAGCTTCCCTCGATCTGCTTGGCATAATCATCTGGGCTAGTAAATTGATTTCCTAAAATACCGGCTATTTCTCTGGCGACCCCCAACAATCCAAAACAGTCAGGGCGGTGGGTGAACATTTTGTTCTCAATATCAATTATTACTTCGTCCTTAAGATCAAATAGCTCTGCAAAACTATCACCTGGTTGTGCTTCTTCGGTAATTTCTAAGATTCCATTATGCTCATCACCAATACCGAGTTCTTTTGCACTCGCTATCATGCCGTTACTTACAACTCCGCGCAATTCTCGTGCCGACAGCACAAACGGTTCCTCGTCAAAATATGTTTGTGGCACGGTCGCTTTTGGCGGGATCCAGGCAATAGACATGCCTGCTTTAACGTTAGGCGCCCCGCACACCACCTCGACTAAGCCGTCTTTTCGCTCAACGTCTTCAACTTTGCCACCATCATCGAGCAAGCACACGCTTAGCTTGTCGGCATTAGGATGCTTTTCGCAGCTTTTTACTTTGGCAATTACGACATTTTCGTACGCGTTGCCAAGGTGAATAACTTCCTCTACTTCGCCAAGCTGACTGCCAATTTTTGCAACTAGTTCATCAACCGAAACATTAATTTCTGTGAATTGCTTAACCCAATTTAAACTGATCTTCATGTGTACTCCTTCAAAAAAGTATCTAAAACTCTAGGCATGGAAGGAACATAGTTTTGTGGATTTTCTTGTATGTCTTTTGCTAGTTCTTTAGCATCAATCCATTTAACTTGTTCGACTTCATCTTCTTGAACTGTAAAGTAGTCAATCGGTTTGTCTAAAACCAATGAGAACCACTGCAGAAAGTACTTCCGTGGACTTTCAACATACTCTTTTTGTTCTTTTGTAAGAGTTTCATTTTTAAGGCCAATTTCTTCGTCGACCTCTTTATAGGCATTTTCGTCATACGTCTCTCCCTCATCAAGCGTGCCTGCCATAGCGGGCCCCCAAAGACCTGGGTCTTTCTCTTTTGTGTGCTTTCTTTGAGCCAACAACACCTGATTGCTGCTATTCGTAAGCCAGAGTGCAGTGATTCTATAGATGTCTTTTGAATAATCAACCTCAGACCGCTCTTTATGGCCAATCAGATTATCATTTTCATCAACTATTTGAATCAAACTCATGCCGCAAGCTCCTTCTCTACGCGCTCTTTTAGAGTTTTCATGTTGTTCTTGTAGGTTTTGTCTAGGTCAACGTCGAGCTTACTTGCAAGTACTAGTAGCGACCACAAACAGTCAGCCAATTCATGCTCTAATTTCGCTTTTACGTCATCCTTTTTGCGCATACCTTGCTGTGCCATTACAAGCTTAGAAAGGTCACCAACATCACCAAGAAATCCCATTAAATAGTCTTTAACTTCCCACTGTTTATTGCCTTGCTTTGCATTAAAGCACGCATATAAATTAGCTATTTCTTGTGCGACCTGCTGCTGGCTACTCATCGCATAATCTCCTCGAGCAGTTCTGGGAATTTACCGTTTAGAGTTTCGCCTAGGTGGCCCTGCTCTTTAATGACTAACTTTCCGCCAAATGCACTTTGTAATTCTTGACCTTTTTTGTCGTCGCATCCGTAGGGGTCATTTGTAGAGTTATAAATATAAAATTCTTTGCAATTTTCTTTAATCTTCTCAGTGTCGTAACTATCCTGTAAGACCACGCTGAATTCTGGGTCAATAACCGACATAAAACCCGCTACTAAAAACGACTTCGCGACTTGAACATTAGATCTTTCTAGAATAGACAGAATCAAAGGAACCCCCGCGGAATGGCCAATAAGAACAGTGTCTTGGTCTAACTCGATATCTAGTAATTTAAGAGTCTGCTCTACGGGTTCTTTGTTAATGCTGGGCATTGATGGGCTCGCGACTTTCCACCCCTGGTCGATAAGTTGATCAGCAAGCCAGCCATACCAATGACTTCTTGGATTTAAGCCAGTTCCATGAAAAATAATCGCATTCTTCATGCTTTTCGCCTCGTGGTACTGTCTTCTCTATCTTCCATCTTCAATCTATCCATCTATCTAATTCCCAAATTGTTTCAAGAAATCTAATTTACCACTATGGAAATGTCGCACATCTTCTATGTCATGCTTCATCATTACAAGTCGGTCGATGCCGCCGCCCCAAGCAAAACCAGTGTATTTTTCTGGGTCGATATCGGCCATTTTGAGCACATTGGGGTGAATCATGCCACAACCTAAAATTTCCACCCAACCTTGGCCGCACACCTTGCAGCCGGCTTTGTCGCAAAACGGGCAACTCATTGCAAATTCAAAACTTGGTTCGGTGAATGGAAAATAAAATGGCTGAGTTTTTACTTCAAGCTCTTTTTCATAGTACGTTTCTAAAAAAGTTTGTAGCGTGGCAATTAAATGACCAGTGTTGATTCCTTCGCCCACAACCACGCCTTCAAGCTGGTAAAAGGTGTGCTCGTGACGGGCGTCTAGGTCTTCGTTTCTAAATACTCGACCAGGAATAACAACTTGGATTGTTTCGCCTGATTCGATTCGTTCTTTGCGAGCTTTTAAGACCCGATTTTGCATAGTGCTGGTGTGGGCTGGGGCGATCAAACCTTCCTCTGTCATAAAGGTGTCGTAATCGTCGCGGGCTGGGTGGCCTTCAGGGAAGTTTAGGGCTTCAAACATATGATAGTCGTCATCGATCGCCCTTGATTCTTCGGCCTCAAACCCCATACGTTCAAAAATAGAAAGCAAATTGTCCATTTCGCTCATAAGCGGGTGGATGCTGCCGTTGCTTGCTGGCAAAACCTGTGGTTGATCTGTAAGTTTTACATTTACATCAAACGGGGCCGTTACGTCGATTGCCGGCTTTGTTGAAGTTGAGTCCTGTAAACTTGCAAGCTTTTGCTCAAATTCTTGCTTTAAGCCGTTAACTGCTTGGCCAAACTCCCCCCGTTGTTCTGGCGGCAATGCAGGGATCTGGCTGTAAAGTTTTTTAAATTCTACAGAGCGTAAAATCTTGGTTTTATCGTCTAGTTTTTCGTACTCCGCCAATAAATTTTGTCGGGCGTTTTCAATCTGTTCCATTGGTTATTTAGTATACACGCTCGTCTATACAGATTGCTAACAGTTTGCTCACAGCAACTAAACAGTCGTAAACATATACTAACTATGTCAGTAAGTAATTAGGGAGGGTCACTATGGGATTTTTAACAAAATCTAAAAAAATAAAAACTTCCAACATTACATTCGAAATGCCCGACGACGACGATTTTGATCAGTCGGTCGATAGGTTTATAAAAAACGACTTCAAAAACCGAACTGTATCAGCTATTTAAGAGAATTTTCGTATATATTTGTCGATATCAAATTTACGCCTAAGCCCCTTTTGGTTCATGTAGCGAATTTGTCCAAACACCTCACGCTCCATCCATGGCCTATCGTGTATACCAGCAATCGACCACATCACACCTGTATAACCATTAGGGTCGCCACCATCTAAGCTATATGTGTCATTAAATTGGTTCGTCCAATCGAGAGCGGTTTGTGGGTCTTTGGTCCATTCAAGTATTTTCTTTGCCCAGTACATTCGCATGTAGCCATGAATTTTGCCGGTTTGTAGCAGTTGGTTTTGCGCCGCATTCCATGCCTGGTCATGAGTTTGAGCTTTTTCAAGCTGTGTGTATGGGTATATGTGTTCCCGTGGATCATCTTGGTGTTTTTGCAGAGTGATCAAGGCCCACTTTTTTGCCCCGTCCAACTGGTCGTAGTCACTGTTGTAGTAGCAAAAATTATCAGCCAATTCTTTTCGAACTACCAGTTCTTCAAACAGGGCATCGGCTCCTGATCTTAACGGTTGGCTAAGGTCAGCCTTTGGCATTTTCTTCGAACTGTAAGCATGTAAGTCTAGATTAGATTGATCAAGGAGTTTTTTTAGCTCCAATACAACTCGCAAACTAGAAATTTGGCCGAAATGTAAATACGGACTAAGGTTAGTGAGTTTATTTAATGTTGGGTCGTTTCTTTTTGTCGCATAATCTTTAAGTTTCTTTTTTAAAAATATCTGTAGGGTTTCATGAGCAGCCGTTTCACCAGATGCAAACGGTGGACTGTACTGGTCGCCCAGCGATTTAGCTGTTATCGATTTCATGGCAGCATCTAGCGAATCGTTATGAAATTCTTCACTAGACTCCTCTTGTGTGGTAACTAGATCTGGCTCTTCAATAAATTCACCAAATTTAGAATGAATTTTGCCACGAATGGTGTGAGCAGCAAATTCTTGCTGGTCGCTTGTAATCCAAACTGGCACGACGTTATGAGTGTCGACTTCATAGCATGCTGCGTCGACGCTGTTCGCAACTTTTTTTCGGAGTGCTTGTGGCCCGCGCAAAGGATTAAAGTCAAAGTAAATAGCACCTGGTTTTATGTCTGATACAAGCTCTTCAATAGCCTGGCTTGGTTTACTTGCCATCCGTACAATAAATGGAATATTTAAAGCTTCGAGCTCGTCTTTAATGTGCGTTAAGCCTTCAAACATGAATTCATACTGCTGCAGTACGCGGTAGCCGGTTTTTGGATATACCATAAACGCAACAATTACAGATTGATCATTAGCCTGAGCATGTTTTTGAGCAGCGATAAGCGCATGGTTGTCTTGTACGCGCTGGTCGCGACTCATTATGTACAAGACTGGCTTTGCGGCATCTTGCTTTATTTCATTTAGTTTTCGGATTCGCCTAGTAAGTGCATCTTGAACCATAGCTTTATTCTACCGACGGATATAGCGACTGAGCGTATAGTTTTAATTCCTCTAGTAGATATTGCTGCTGATCAGTCGACTCTTTTTGTGCAAGTTCTAGTAGTTGTTTTTCAAGTTGCGGAAAGGTTTGCCAGGCGGCTCCGTCCTGCAGGAGTCGCTGTGCTCTAAATTGCTCCCATTGCTGGTGCTGAGCTTCGTTTAATTGATTTGGAAAGTTCCTGAACAAATACCGTTTTGCCAAGCTGGCGTATTTTTTATTTTCAAACAGCAGTTCACCCCACTGAGCTGGCTCTGTTGAGCGAACTCGCTCCAGCTCTCGCTTGTCGGCAGGGCTCGGAAAGCCGTCATACAACTGAGCGTCAACATCGGGCTCTGGCTGAAAGTCGTTGGCCGTAAATAAACTAATGACCTTTTTCTTAAAGTCATTTGTAAGCAATGCTGCATGTTTTTGAGCCACTGACTCGTCTAATTGAATTCTGGCTGCGACAGCAGTATTGAACCAGTCCATACTAGCAATAAACGGCGATTTATTGGTACCGATTTCTTTAATAGGCAGGCGTGTGTTTGCGTCGTCGAGGCTAATAAACCGCCTGTCTGCCAAATCTTGCTTGCTTAACTGTAAAAATTCCTGGGGGTTTACGCGCAGGTCATACACAATGTACTTATTGTTTTGTACTGGGTGCTTGCCAAGTACCGCCACTAAACTAGTGTTTAAAAACTTGTTCGCAAAACGACCAGTTGAGTGAACCAATATGCTATTTTTTTCAAGCGCCTCTTGTAGGACGCTGTTAGTCTTTTTTTTGTCTATTAGGCTGAATGCATAGCTATACAGTTCGGGCTGGCTTTGTTTGATTATTTTAGCCAAAGAAATGGTGGCGCGAACATCCACCAAGGCGTCGTGTGCTCCTTCGTGTTCGATATTGTTAATTTTAGTAATTTCTTCGAGCCGATTACTTGGCTCGCTGTCTACAAACGGCCAATCTAAGCCGTCTGGTCGCAGCGCTCGCATAGCGCGAACTAAATCAAGAATGTCCCAACGATTATTGCCGTTCGCATACTCACGTTCATAGGGGTCGTAAAGGTTGCGGTACAACATATAGCGCAGCATTTCATCGTCGAACCGAATTGTATTATAGCCACTGGTTATGGTGCCTGGTTTTATCAGTTCGCTGTAAATGCGTGCAATAAAGTCTTTTTCAATAAGACCGTCTTGTTGGGCTTTTTGGGGCGTTATGCCAGTAGTCAATATTGCACCTGGTTCCGGCAGCATGTCATTACGTGGCTTGGCGTAAATCATTAACGATTCGCCGATTTCGTTTAAATCTAAGTCGGTGCGGATGCCAGCAAACTGCGCAGCAGAAGAATATTTTGGGCTCAAACCCCATGTTTCTAAGTCGTACCAATACAATGTGTTCATATTCCAAAAGTATACCGCATGCACTAAAAAGCTAGTGCTTGTAGTAATGCAGTTAGTAGGTGTACATTTTAAAACATGGCAATGAGCAGACAATCTAGAGACGTGCTTCCATTAACCGACGGGCTAAATTTTGCCGAAATCGGATTAAAAGACCGTGCTGCAAATATTGCTCGAGAAGCTATAAAGCACACCCTTGTCCATTACTACGAAGCACAAGAATCAATCGACTTATTGGATTTGTGTATAAGAAAAGAACTTTTTCTTGGGGAGACCGAAGATTTTAGTTTAGCAGTCAGCGCTCGAGCGATCGAGAGCGACGAACTAGATGAATGTGCGACCGTTTTAAAAGCACTTGCACGATATCAAGCAGATTTGCTGGAACCTCGGTATGCCGGCATGGTAGCTATGACACATCTAGATATAACCGAACACTACCAGCAGATGTTAGCGCCTGCTGGTCGCAGCCCAGAGTCTCAGGCGACGGCTGTGAATAGAGCCGAAAAACTCCAAGCTCTACTTGCAAGCCCAGTTACGTAATTTGGTTAATTAACAATTTTCTTTTAAAGTAGCTCTGATGAAACTAATCGGAAATGTCACAACTGTAGTAGAAACTGGAAACGTAATATTAAGCGGCGAGTACGCTGATTTGGTTGCAGCTGCAGTTGAACGTACGCAACCGCCAACACTAGAAGAAATAACCGAAGACCGAAGAAATACTATACAGCAACTAGGGCGGGTCGCAGAGGAAAGCTGTGCTGTCTTAACCCCTGAAAGCATGTTAGTAGCAACTGACGCTGTACATGACTATAATGCCAACCTGCAAAGACTCCTCGATAATGTTCCGTGGCATCAAATCATAAAACACTTTCAAATAGGTCAACTATCGAGAAAACTCCAACAAGTTGGCAACGTAATGGAACGCTATACCAACAGAGATGTCACAGACAGCGAGCCAGCCTAAGCTGTTTCGTCGAAGTTAAAAACCTTGTCAGCCACATGAATATCTTGCGAGCCGTCGTAACCTAATTTTTCAAGTTCTTTAATTATGCCTTTTCGTTCAAAAATGTTGTATAGCCGCGTACGACCAAAATAGTCGTCTGCATTTGTCTTTAAAGCAAATCGCTCCATAGCTTTACCTTCGACAATAAATTTTTTGCGGTGTTTACGCACAAACCAGTCGTCCTTGGTTTCTTCGACTGTATACACTGGCATGTCCGGTTTTTCTGATTCTTCTTGTAGTTTAGTTTTTTCAAAATGCGCGGTTGCTGTTTGCTTCGCTAGCCGAAGAAGTTCCAACGTTCCCTTTTTAGCCACCGACGAAATTGCCAAGGTTTCACTGCTAAATTGTTTTTTAAGCTCAATTAATCTGTCGGGTTCAATTAAATCAATTTTAGTTAATACACTAACCACGGGCTTATCTTTAAGCAAATCACGCTTTGAAACTTCTTTTAAAATAGTTGCTTGGTCAGCTTTGGGGTCTTCGGCGCTGGCATCAATTAAGTGCACCAACACCCCAGTACGCTCAACATGGCGCAAAAACTCGTCGCCAAGCCCTTTGCCTTCGCTCGCACCTTCAATTAAACCGGGGATGTCTGCAATAACTAAACTGGTTTCGTCAAACTCTGCCACGCCTAGGTTGGGTACCAGAGTTGTAAACGGATAATCTGCAACTTTTGGCCGCGCAGCGCTCACGGTTTTCAGTAGCGTCGACTTACCTGCATTTGGTAGGCCTATCAAGCCGACATCGGCAACTAGTTTTAACTCTAGGGTGAGTTCTTTTTCTTCCCCTGGTGTTCCGAGCTCTGCAACCTGCGGGGCTTGCCGGGTGGAGCTTTTAAAGTGAGCGTTACCAAAACCACCTTCACCGCCTTTTGCAACAACTAGTTGTTGACCTTCTTCATATAGGTCGCCTAGAACCGTGTCGTCCTCTGTGACAACTGTTCCTACAGGTACGACTACAATCTTATCTTCGCCGCTTTTTCCGCGCTGTCGACGCTTTGCGCCGCTCTTACCGTGGTCGGCTTTAATTTTAGGGTCGTGCCTAAAATTAGCCAAGGTGTTGGTATTTTTTTGTGCTACAAAAACTACATTGCCACCATCTCCGCCGTCACCGCCATCAGGGCCACCACGATCCACATAAATCTCACGCCGAAAACTTTTGGCGCCATTCCCACCGTTACCGGCTTTTACAAATACTGTTGCTGTGTCTACAAACATGTTTAACAGTATAACTGTTAAACCCTAATAACTTTAGTGAATTTAAGAAAATAATTATTACCATTTTGTCTTGTTAAAACACCTAACCCAAAAACCGCTCGGCATATTGCTACTCCTTTATGCCTCTTTTCATAAATAACAATTGGTTGAGGGAGTAAACTGCGAGTGCTCGCTTCCGTGGTCCCTGCCTTACGACAGGTAAACTCACCGAGTGCAGGCTGTGGCCAATAAGATAAGTATTCTGTGGTTTTGCAAACCTTAAAAGAAGCCGATTTCTCGGCTTCTTTCTATATTCTATCTTCAATATTCAAGCTTCTAACGCAGGAAGTTCCAGTGACTCTGCACAGCAACCCAGTCATTAGTTACAGCTGCAACACCACGACCAGCGATACCGTTCATGTCTGAATATTTGATCATGCTGCCGTCTGAACTAACTGCCTCTACAACACCAACGTGTCCGGCACCATAGTTTTTGGTTTGAACAACTGCACCAACAGTAGGGGTTTTACTTACTGATACACCGGCACGGTTATCCCATGCTGATGCGTTACCACGGATCTTGTTAGCAACAGGGTTACCAAGATCAGCAGCACGTACGTCAGCCCACCATGTACATTGACCACCGTAGAACTTGTTAGGGCTCATACTCCACACGCTTCTACCGTTATATGTACCAGATGCAAGAACTGTGTAGTTACCGAAGTAGCCATAGCCAGTTCGTCCAACACCTGAATCAGTAGTGCTGGCGTTGTTAACAGCTGCGAAGTATCGTCGTACAGGTACAACAGGAGCTGGTTTTTCGCCGTCAGGAATAATAATAGTTTCACCAGCAACAAGGCCAGTTAACTCAGCGTCGTTAAAGGTAATAATTTCGTCAGCTTCAGCTTTGTATGTTTCGGCTAGCTTTTCAGCAGTATCGCCTTCTTTAACTTCGTACACAACACCGTTAACTGGGGGAATGGTAAGTTCTTTACCACTTGCAACAACATTACTTGTCATGTCGTTTGCCCACTTAATTGTGTCGGTTGAAACACCGTATTGTTCGGCAATATCGTCTAATGACTCACCGTTAGCAACAGTGTGCTTAGAAATGTCTTCGGTAGTTACGGCGTCGGTTTGTACAACCTGAGACTTAACAATGTGTGCAGTTTGGGCTTCATAACCAATTGACTCTTCGGTTTTAGCTTGTAGCTCTTCTGAGTCAGTACCAACAACATCGGCTAGTTCTGCAACCATTGCTGTAACGTATTGTTCGGTTATACCGTCAACAATCTCAACATTGGCGCTTTGAACGTCGGCGTTGAAAACAACCGGTTGTTCAGGAGTAGATGTGTTAGCAACAAGAAGACCAATCATACCACCAGCCAGCGTAAGCTTAGTGGCAACAGGAAGGGCTTTTTTACCAGCAGAAACAAGTCCAGAAATATACTTACTGGTTACTCTGTTTACTGATGTATTTGATTTCTTAGCTTTTGAGGTCTTTGATAATAATGTAATCTTATTATCTTTTGAATTGAATACGCGAAAATTTTTCGCAAGTACTTTGGTACTAATACCTCTGCTCCTTGGCCCGGTATCTCTACTGAGCCTACTACTTTGTCGCGTTATACGATTGCACGAGTCTTCGACCTTGTGATTAATTTCTTTGACTCTTATGCGACCTAGTAGGTCATCTAAGTAACTCTGCGTTAACTGCTAAGGGACAAATCTGAAACGTTCTTAGCCAGTTAGCTCCACCCGAGCACACTTGATGAACGAATAAATCTTACCATTACGCTCACCCCGGGTCAATAGGTTTTCACCCCTGTTATTGATCTGTTAAATGCGTTATTATGCAATACTTAAGCGTTTTGTGTCAAATATACAATTTAACAGATGTAGAATGAGCCTTTATTGCTACTTTTAAAAGTGTTGTAAAATTGTAGTTTTTACAGCTTACACAGTTCAATACAGTACTGATCAACGTCAGCTTGGTGCTCTTGGAAGGTGCGATTGAAGTAGGTATTACCGTCGTCTCCAGCTACAAAGTACAGAAAATCACCTTCTGCCGGGTCGGCTATAGCCTGTAGTGAACTGCGGCTAATTGCACCGATTGGCCCCGGAGGGAGCCCTGCATAAATTCGGGTGTTATATGGTGAATCGATCGAAACGCTGTCAGCAACACCCGCAAGCTGTGAGGCGTACCTAAATGTAGGGTCGGCCCCTAGCGGCATGCCAATTTCGAGCCGTCTTAAAAATACCTGTGCAACCTGTGGTCGATCACCACTAGCTGATGACACCTCTTGCTCGATAATAGACGCCAATATAATTGCTTCGTGTAGAGTTAACCCCTGTGACTCTATTCCAGCCCGTATAGCAGGGTCTTGTAAAACTTTAGCGGTTTCATCCAGTGCTAATCCCAATAACGCCTGTGGTGGCTGTAAATGGCCTGCAAGATAGGTGTCTGGGTATAAATAGCCTTCGAGCGTTGCGTCTTCTGGAGCATCTGCAAAAGCTGGGTGATCACTGTAATCAAGAGCCAGGGCTTGCTGAGCCTCGGCCTCGCTATAGCCAGCTGCAACAATTGCCGCTTCAACATCAAATATAGTAGAGGCCGGCACAATAGTTAGTTTTTTCTGTAACACCTTGCCTTCTACAAGACTAGAAAGTATCTCTTCCACAGATTGGCCGGAATTTAGCTCAAAAGCTCCCACTTGTAGCTTTAAATCGTTTTCAGCTTCAAAACGCAGATACCAGCGCATGGCATCGGCGCTGCGGATCAACCCCTGATCCTCCAGTTTAGTTGCCACTGCCGAAAACGTATCACCCTTTTCAACGATAAATATCTCGGTCTGGGGATTGTTATGGTCGACAGGCTCGAGGTCCGTTTTGTACGATGAGTACTGTGAATAGCCTACTACAGCCCCAATAATCGCCACTACAACAAACACCATTAGGGTAATTTTTAACCATTTACGTGGTTTTTTTGCTGGTTGGTCCGCTACAAATAGAGGTTTTTTCGATGAAAACACTGTGGCCTCCTAGGCTCTTTCTAAATAATCTTGCAGTATTATAGCCGCTGCCCACGCGTCTTTGTCGGCTTTTGTCGCGCCCTTGGCGTAAGCTCTTTCGGTCGAGCTGGTTTCGTCCTGGAAAACGGTCTGAATTGAATGCTTTTCCAATACTCGCTGAAAGTCACGCACAACCTTAGTTTGATCGGTGTCTTCAGCGCTTAAATTCCGCGGCAACCCCAAGACAACTGTCGAGATTTTTTCCTCATCAATAATTTTTTGTAGTTTTGTGACCGTTTCATCGTCATTGTCGATCGTACTCAGTGGATAGGCGATTTTTACTCCACTGCGAGCAATAGCCAGCCCAATATGTTTTAGCCCGTGGTCAATCCCTAATATGTTCACTCGGTGGGGTTCTCGGTTTCTGCGTCAGAAGAGGATTCATCCTGCTCAGCCTCATCTGTATCTGTTTGATCATCCTCTAAGCCAACTATTTCAATAGCTATGTTTATTTTGTCAGCACGTTTTGGCATGCCTGACGCCCAGAACGGTGACAACTCAATTTCGGCTTTTAAAATTCCGTCCAAGCCTTCGGCATAGCTAATTGCCTCGGTGTAGCCCAGTCCTTTAAGTTGTTCTTGAAGGGACGGAATGTCTATATTTGGCCCAGCAGTGGCCGTAACTTTTATTTGCATACTTGCGACCTCTGTAGAGACATCAAGGAGTGCGTAAATAACAGAATCAATTCCAGTATCAACCACTGTTTGTTGCTCGCTTAACTTAACCGTGACTTTATTGCTTAAAAATTCTTCGTACACCGACCGTTCAACGGCATACACCGAATAAACTGCCGTTCGCTTAATTGTGACGTTGTCGGCCTCGTCGCCAGGATTATGCGATACAACATCGTTTTCATTATCGGTAGAGATCGTTTTTTCCAGCAGCACAACATCACCTTCAAACTGAGTTGAAAGTTCATTGGTAAGTTCGCTTATGTCGTCATCTGTTAATTTGTCGCGGGCTGTTTGTATGTCGTCTTCGGTGACGGTGCGAATAATATCGTTAGTTCCACCGCTCATAGCGTCACCATTTATAAGGAGATTGTCGTTTTGGTCGGTGGAGAAATTGACAATTGTGTACGGGTCACCATCAAAATCATTGCTAGAAGTTCCGGCGATGTTGTAGTTGTCGCCGGCTTGTTCGGCAATAACCTCGACAGAAGCTGTTCCTGGCTCGTCGCAGGTAGCACTAAAAAAGACTACGTCAAAATCACCACCAGGCACCGTTACTTTTTTAGTAGTTTTATATATTAAGCCAGATGAATGTTGAATGCGTGTACCTGCAGACAAAGTGAACGAATTAGACTGCATGCAGTTTTCGATAGTGATTTCACCGGTAGCCTGCTCGCCTATGTTTTTTTCTCCAGTTGTTGGTGCGCTTACTTCTTGAGTGGCTTCTACCGACTTACGCTGAGCTGGAATTATGTTTGAGGTTAGATCAATTTCACTAACACTAGTAGAAAAGCGAACTTCTTCGTCCAAGATTATTGAGCTGGTTTGACCGCGAAGGCTAACCTGCGCTTCAGGTACGTTATTTACAGCCCACGCGCCGCCGCCAAAAATCAATACAATCGCCAATAATCCTAAAATCACTCGTTTTCTGAATTGCTCAAAATTAGGCAGTTGTTTCTCTTTTTTAATTGGCTTGAGTTTTTTAAATTTCTCTTTCAAAGACAGTTTTTCAGTTGTTTCTGTGTCGGCTTCGTCTATTTGTTCAACCTCTTCGTCATCTTGTTGGTCAGTTGCTCTGTTTTTCGCTGTTTTCTTAGGTGCTGCAGTACTGGCTTTTTCGCTAGTTGAAACAGTTTTTTCTTGTATCACTTCTTTTGACACTTCAACTTCACTGGCCTCAATCACATCACTTGGAAGGTCAACGCTATTTGTAGTCGCCGGAACCTCTGGTTGAGTTGTTAGATTTTTAGCAACATATACGCCCAAGCCACCCGCTAGATTACGCAATGTTTCATCGGTAGTTATAAGTACAAGTTGCTTCTTATTAGTTTCACTGGCTTTTTTAAGGAGCTTTAAGTTAACGACACTGGCCAGCATACTGGAACGTTTAGGTGGCACAAGGGCAACAATCTTACTCTTTGACTTCTTAAACTTAGAAATCGCAGAAGTAATGTCGTCTTCAATATCGAGATAAATTACATCTTTCATTTAAACCCTTAACAGTGCATTTAATTTGTCGCGCCACGTCTGATTAGTGTCTGTGGTCTGCAAAGTATCATACCCGATTTTCAGTAATCCCATAGCCGTAATCATGGTGTGGTCTTTTACTTGCCCAGTTGCATCAACAACATCAGTAACTTCATCTGGATTAATAAGCTTTACCACAGGTTGGCGCGTAAACGGCAGGTCATTGTGCCAATCTTGGCTATTGAGCCGCTTCAACAGAGGTTTGAGCCCGGCTCCACCACCACAAAGCAGTACTCGCGGTGGTAAATGATCTAAACTATCAAATTCACTTAATGCCAGCACCACGCCGTCAATCCACACATCCAACACTTGTTCGAGCGCTTCGTTGACTCTGTTAGCGGTTTTAGATTTTTCTTCTACCTGGTTACTGCGCAGCTTCATGGCTTCGGCTTTTTCAAAATCTATGTCAAATTCGTGGGCGATGGCATTAGTAAAGCTCCGTCCACCGATCCCAAACATTTTTGTACCCTCAACGCCGCCGTCGTTTACCACGGCAATGTCTGTAGTGCCGCCACCGACATCAATTAAAATCGCGCTAAAGTTGTTGTCTGCTTCGGACTTAGTTACTGATCGGGCCACAGCATACGGCTCAGCACTGAGCGACAATAATGCAAGATCAAGCTCGTCAGACACTCGTTCTAAAGCCCCAATATGAACCATCGGGGCAAAGGCCGTGAACAACTGAATGGCAACATCGCCGCCTTGAAACCCAATCGGGTTGGTCACTTTATAACCATCGACGTTTACATTTACCAACGCACTGTTGACTAAACGGATTTCTAACTCTTTATTGCCAGATTCCCACGCGAGTTGGGCCCGAGTCCGCGCTGCTGCTCGGTCACGGATTTTTTGCATTATGCCTTCAAGTTCTTCAATTTCTAGGGCAGTCTTAGCATCTTTTCGCCGGTATTTAATAGTAGTGGTGCCACCTTTAACAAGCTCACCAGCAAGACCCAGCACCGCACTACGCGGACTAGCCTCGGCCATATCTTCGGCTTTTTGTAGGGCTTTTTCGCAGTTTTCTACAACTCCAGCAATATCGGCAATCGCTCCACTATGCATGTCGCTAAGTTTTTGGTGCTGTCGACCAACACCAACTACCTCAATGCGGTCGTCTTCGACTTTACCAATAAGAGCTTTCACAAACTCAGTACCGACGTCTAAGGCAACGATGTATTCGTGTGTATCTTCGGTTTTTTTACCAACAACAGATTTAACTTTATTAAGCATATACGGATTTAATTGTAACGCTTATTTCGTTTAGGAGCTAGCAACAAAAAACCTTTTACGTACCCCAACAAGCAATGCTAGAATAAGCCTGTTACTAAAAAACAAAAAATGCCAAACATTAAAACACTTTTTTTTACATCTGCGTTTATTGCTGTGTCTGTACTGGGCCTAGCTCACACCTTTAATAACACCGGTCATTCGGTGGTTAGTTGTGACGTCGTTGTTACTACCAGTGATGATTTAGATGCCTTGGCAGATGCAAACCCAGAGAATACGGTGTTTTGTATCGAAGCCGGCATCCACTACGAGACTTCTGTTACTCCTAAAAGTGGCCAACAATTTATTGGAGACTATGGGGCTGTACTGTCCGGGGCGCGGGTATTAGACCCTGTTGCTGCCATAGATACCTCCGGTGTGGGTTCTGGCCCATGGTATTGGACGGGTCAAACCCAAGCTGGCATGCAGCATGGAAGCATAAAAAGCGGCGGTAATCCCATGGACCGCTATCCTGAAGACGTTTTTGTCGACAACACTACGTGGCTGACCCAAGTCGACTCGCTTGCTAATTTAGACCAAAGCGGTGAATGGTACTTTGATTATGCCGCTGACCGAATATACCTTTATGATGATCCTTCTAGCTTTAGCCTGATTGAAACCAGCGTTGAAGATACTGCAATCGCCCCTGTTTGGTGGGAGTACGCCGATGCTTCAGAGTTCCCAGATGACGTGGTTGTTGACAACCTAGTTATCGAAAAATACGCCAACCCAGCGCAATTCGGTGCTATTGGAGCTCAGTCGTATGGACCAGCCGGAAACGGAAGTGATAGCTGGCAAATTCGTAATGTTGAAAGCCGCTATAACCACGGCTGCGGTATTCGAATTGTTAACGGCGGCTTGTTAGAAAATAGCTCTATTCACAATAATGGACAAATTGGAGTCTGTGGCAGCGGTGAAAGTGACGAAGGTGCCATGCCGATGACAATGCGTAATAATAACGTGTTCGAAAACCTCGTGCTTGATTTTAGCTGGGGCTGGGAGGGTGGCGCTATGAAATTTAGCCTTACCGACGGCATGACAGTTGAAAACAACTGGGTGCACGACAACGCTGGCCCTGGCATTTGGTATGACATCAATAACTACAATGCAGTCATCGAATCGAACCTGGTTGAAGACAACGAAGAACAAGGCATATTCTACGAAATCTCTTATGGCCCAGCTTTAATAACCTGTAACCAGTCCCTTAATAACGGTGTCGGTGCTATAGGCGACAACGGAGCTGGAGTATTTATTAGTAGCTCCGACGGTGACAGCGGTGAAATTGTTATTAGGGACAACCTTATTGATGGCAATAAGTGGGGCATTCTTATGCACAGCGAATTGCTTAATAACGGTCGCTACGACGATTTAAATGGCAACGGCTCAAGAGACCCTGGTGAACCATATTACGAAGTTGATAAGCTCAATATTCAGAACAACGAAATTGGCGCAGTTAATGACTACTGGTTGATTCACCTGCGGACTAATCAAACCTCTATAGCTACCGGACAACCAACAACCTACACCATAGATAATAATGTTTATTACACCGACGAGGGCGGGGCTGGGGCAGGCTCTAGTGATGACGACTGGCTGTTTAGATACAACACCGAGCCAGATTCTTCCAACCCCCTAAATTTTTATAATTTTGTCGAATGGCAAACGAACACCGAAGAATACGGTGGCTTTGATGCTAATAGCACCAACCTAGACTCAGACCTTCAAAGCCCAAGTTTACCGGCTAGCTGCCTAAGTCCATTTACGCCGTCTACCTATGGACCTGTAAACACTAATCCAACTGTTGCCATTAGTTCACCTGCAAATGGCTCAACCGTAACAGACACTGTTACGGTTAGTGCAACTGCCGATGACGATTTTCAAATCGACCGAGTAGAGTTCACTTTCGACGGCAGCTTGATTGCTACAGACACCGCGGCGCCATACTCATTCGACCTAAACACCACGTTGTATGCAGACGGCAGCTACCCACTCCAGGCCGAAGTCTTTGACAGTTTAGGTAACAGTACGACCGACTCTATATCTATGACGATTGCGAATGCCGACACTACCGATCCGACCGTCAGCATCACCAGCCCCAACAATAACGCCAAACTAACCACGACTACGTCTATAACAGCTAATGCCAGTGACGATGTGGCTGTAGACCGGGTTGAGTTTACAATAAATGGTTCGCTTCTAGCCTCAGACACGACTGCTCCGTATTCTGCCAGCTTGAATCCAGCTAACTACAACAACATCAATTACACCCTAACTGCTACGGCTTATGACAGTTCTGGCAATTCAAGCGTTGACGCAATTACTGTACAAATCGCCAACGTAACTGCAGGCGACGACGAGGAACAAGATTCTAATAACAACAGTGGCGACACAAGCAGTGACCAGCCAACCAATAGCGATGACGAATCAGAAAATACAGACGAAACAGAAGCCGACCAATCTGATGCCAGCGAACTCCAAGACGAAACCACGCCAGCTACACCTGTGGACCAACCATTCAATAACAGTCCGTCACCATCACCTAATCAACAAAATGTAGAACCAGAAGAACCAGCCACCTTTCTTGGTATAGAGCTAACCCCACCGATTATTATTAGCTTCACAGCTGTACCAATAACACTCGGTGTTGTTGGGCTCTTTATCCGCCGGATTATATTACCCTAGTAGTAGAACTTGTTTTTTCTGGGTAATATCGAGCGGTAGTCTGTGGTCCCAGTACTCTTGTATCAAGACTTTTTGTTGAAGAAACTATATGTAAGTTACTTCTATTTGCATAAGATCCAACATACAACCCTAGTGCTACGACAAATTCTTTAGAGAACGCTGGAAAACACGGGTCAATAACCACGCCATCTTCTGTTTCTGCCCAGACATGTTGATGATCATAAAACGATATATTCCCTATCTCCACAGTACCTCTTTTTTGCACAGCCAATACACCTGCGTTGCCCATGAGTTTAATTACTTCAGGAACTACCGCTCTGGATCTAAACACGCTCAGCCCCCCGTCGCTGAGTTCATGCTCAAGATATTCAGTAACCTCTCGTGGTTGACCAGAAGCTATGGCCTCAACACTCATCGTAGGACTGCTTTTATTCTCCGCACCCCAGCAGACGAACTCTGCTCTTTAGTAATTTTAAATACCTTACCGTCTTCTGCTAGCTGCCCCGTATGTTCTACATGTGGACCGCCGCAAATTTCAAAACTATAGGCTTTTCCTGATTGGTCTTTCATTGAATACACCTTAACAGTGTCGCCATATTTGTCGCCAAATGCTCCGTATGCGCCCTGTGCGATTGCTTCGTCGGTTGGCAGCTCTTCAAAACTAACGTCTAAATCCATGGCAATTTTTTCGTTCACAAAGTCTTCGACTTGTTTAATCTGTTCAGGGGTCATTTTTTCTGGGTGCTCAAAATCAAATCGCATGCGCTCACCGGTGATGTTGCTGCCTCGTTGCAAAACATGATCACCCAATACTTCGCGCAGCGCACGGTATGTTAAGTGCGTAGCGGTGTGATATTTTTTATGAATTACATCATCACCGCCAAGCCCACCTTTGAACTGGCCTTTAGTGGCTGTGCGAGACCGGTCTTTTTGCTCTTTCATTAGTTGCTCAAATTCTTTCTGCCAGTTTTCTGCTACTTCAATTTCCTGATTTTGGGCTTCTTCAAGACTCAACTCCACAGGAAAACCATAGGTGTCATACAACTTAAATGCTACTTCGCCGTTAAAACCATCTGTACTTAGTTTTTTTAGCTCTTTCACACCTTTGCGAAGGGTCTGCCGAAACGTAGTTTCTTCTTTCGTGAGCCCAGCTAGAACCGCGTCTTTTCTATCGGTGAATTCGCTAAAGTCTGCTTCGTAAACCTCAAACACCGTCGGCAGTATGTTCTGCATAAGATCTCGCTCTATGCCAAGCTCCAAGGCAAAGCGAATTGCTCGTCTACACAAACGTCGAACCACATAGCCTTGTTCGTTGTTACTTGGCATGGTTCCATCCACCGCAAGCCAGGTAGCAGCTCGCAAGTGGTCAGCAATAACCCGCATTGGCTGTTTGTTATCGCTATAGGTTCTACCAGACATTTTTTCGATCTGCTCAATAATCGGCTTAAGTAGACTTATTTCAAATACATCAGGATTGTCTAATACCGCTGCAGTAATCCGTTCCAATCCAGAACCATGATCGATATTTTTGTTGGCAAGTGGCTCTACGCCGTCTTTGGTTTTACGGTAAGCCATAAAAACATTATTACCCAGTTCAAAAAACCGTTGGCTATCACTGGCTGGGTGCGGTTTACCCCATACTGATTCGTCGTGATATTGCTCGCCAAAATCAAAAAACATTTCGCTGTCTGGGCCGCATGGGTCACCAATAGGCGTATTTTCTTCGTTGCCACCACGACTCCACCAGTTTTCGTTTCCGTCGTATAAGAATATTCGGCCACCCTGCATGCCAACTTTGTCGCCGTTTTCGGCACTGCCAATCTCTACAACTTTTGCGTCTATGCCGCGTTTGGCAAATTCTGCTTTCCACAACTCTATTGCTTCATCGTCGCGGGGTATACCCAGCTTTTCATTACCTATGTAACAGCTGACGTAAAAGCGATTAATATCAAGGCCAATCTCGTCAAAAAAGAATTCACTTATCCATTCAATCTGCTCTTTTTTAAAGTATTCACCCAACGACCAGTTGCCGAGCATTTCAAAAAAGGTAGTATGGCTGTCGTCGCCAACTTCGTCGATGTCTTCTGCGCGCAAACAGGTTTGGCTGTCTACCAACTTGGTACCACTTGGGTGTTCCTCACCTAATAGGTAGGGAACCAATGGTTGCATGCCGCTGCCAGTAAACAGTGTCGTGGCATCTTCATGTGGCACTAAATTAGCCCGTGGAATCACTGTATGGCCACGTTGCTTAAAAAACTCCAAATATTTTCGTCTAATTTCTTGTGCAGTCATGGAGGGAATTGTAACAGATTACACCCTTTGAAAAAATGACCCTCTGTGTTGTTTTATTTTATGCTTAATCGAATTATTTGATCACTACCACCACCGTTGTCGGTGGTTATGTAAATATCTTGGTTTGGCGCCTGCACAACAGACCGCACCCGACCAATGTCATCAAGGACTTCAAATTCTTGAGCCACACTCCTTGCGTCATCGTTAAATAATAAGGCCCGAACATGCTGGTCTTTTTGAACTGCCAGCAGCACCGCGCCATTCAACAAGCCCCACTGCTCACCTTCAATAAATTCTGCTCCACTTACAGCAATAGTAGGGTCGCCAGACAACCATACAGCCTCAATAGCGTTAGGGTAGCTATCGAGATCAGTCATAGGAGTGCCAGACTCTGTGTAGCCAGGTACCGGGTCCCAGCCAAAATTGCCTGTCGCTAACATGTTTAGTTCGTCGTCAACATCGCTGCCGTGCTCGGCGCTATAACCAAATCCATCGCCGCCAAGGGCAAGTCCTTGAACATTCCGGTGGCCAAAGCTAAAAATTCGCTCATCAAACTCGCCGCCTATATTTCCTTCAATACCGCTGCCGTCTCTGTCGACGCGCAATACCTTTCCGCCTAAACTTCGCGGGTTTTGTGGAGTGGTACCAATAGCGGCATCGCCGGTGCCAACCCACACAACACCACCGGTATCAACCCGAACTCTACAGCCACTATGTCGCCCCGGGAAGGTTGATAAATTATACGGAATCCCAGTAATTATGTCGGTGCGATCAATTAAACTATTTGCGTCTTGAGCTACCTGCCATCGAACAACGCGTACGTCCGGCTGGCTGTCACTGTTTGAAGCAAAGCAGGCATATAAAAATCTGTTAGTCTCAAAGTCTGAGTCAAGCGCCAGTCCCATCATGCCTGCCTCACCTTCAACTCGCGCATCCAGCGGAGCTGCGATTACCTTTCGCTTACCATTCACTAACCGCGATATTGTGCCGCCTTTTTCGGTAAAGAAAACCTCCCCTGCTGCCGACACCGCTACATCCCACGGTTTGGTCAAGTTATCAACCAAGGTTATTCGACTAAATTCCGGCAAGGTGCCATTGGCTAAAACTGAAATATTTTCTTTGGTCGCAAGATTTGGCTCAGGTGCCTCAACCACATTCTCATTTACAAGGTAGGTAAAGCTGGCAACTCCGGCTACAACAGTTGCGGCTACAAAAATATAGGCTATGAGCTTTCTCATAAGCTTAATTATAGCAGTCTGCTATGCGGATATGATTCCACCACCAAGACATACGTCGCCGTCGTACACAACTGCCGATTGTCCTGGGCTCAAGGCTTTAACGTCTTTGTTTAGTGTTATTGAGTCATTTGCATAGCTGCAATCGATCAACTCTCCTTGGTGACGGTAGCGAACTTGGTAGGTTTTATCTGGTTGTGGTTGGTTGTTAATCCAGTGTTGGCTGGTAAGTTGTATTGTATTTGACCATAACTTTTGGTCTGTAATGTCACTGGTCACATAAACGGTATTTGTCGACATGTCTTTATGGGTGACGTAATATGGCAAGCCACCGCCAACTCCAAGGCCAGACCGCTGGCCAATAGTGTAGAAAATTGCACCATCGTGCTGCCCAATTTCGTTTCCGTTTTGGTCAACTATTGGACCGGGGTTGGTTTCTACGAATTCTTTCAAAAAATCTTTTATTCCGACCTTGCCGACAAAACAAATACCCATGCTTTCTTTTTTGCCGGCGGTTACTAAGCCACGTTTTTTAGCTTCGGCTTTTACGTCAGTTTTAAGCATGTCGCCAAGAGGAAACAACGTCTTTTGCAAGGCAACTTGCTCTACTCGGTATAAAAAGTATGTTTGATCCTTAAAATCATCACGAGCCTTAAAAAGACCATGTGTTCCGGATGCACTCTCTTTCTCTGACATCGATGAAATACGATGAAGATTTGATGCACGCAAGGAAGTGTGCAAATTAGCACTCTGACTGAGTACAGCAGAATCTGAAGAAGTAGTTCGCGATGAGTCGTGTGGCGCAGCCGGCTGTGCCGTGTTGGCAGACACGACGCTCAGAGGAAGAGAGCGGGCATAGTGTCCGGTTGCAATCAAATCAGCCCCTTGCTCCATAGCCGTATCAAAATATAATCTAAATTTAATCTCTTGATTACACATTACATCTGGATTTGGAGTTTCGCCGCGCTTGTAGGTGTCGAGCATGTAGTCCACCACCTTTTCGCGGTAATCATTCTGGAAATCAAACATTTCAAATGGAATACCCAGCTGCACCGCTACCCGCTTAGCGTCTTGGTAGTCGTCCCGCCACGGGCATTCCCAGCCGCCAATATCTTGAGCCCAGTTTTTCATAAAAACGCCAACCACGTCGTAGCCCTGCTCTTTTAATAATGCAGCGCTAACTGATGAATCTACACCGCCACTTAAACCGACGAATACTGTTTTCATAACAGAGATGAGTGTAGCACAAAACACCCACCTATATTTCTCGTCCATACCTCTCCCTCTCCTCACCCAACCGCTACCCAAAAGCTCTTGCACTAAAACTGATTTAAAACTGTTTTAAATCAGTTTTAGCGATAGATGACGGCTGCGGACTGTAACGTTGATGTTTAGTTACATGTTTTATATGGGTATATGCCTGGGGTTGTATCGGTCTACGCATAGTAAATGCCTAGCTATGTGTTTGGGTTTATAGGGTTTTTGCTTAGATGAGTGGCAGGGACTAAGGACGGCCGAGAACTCGATACACTTCATCGAGCGTTGTCTGGCCGAGTAATGCTTTTAGTAGTCCGTCTTGCACAATAGTTATCATGCCCTTCTCTACTGCAAAGTTATGAATATCAAGGGCTGAACCGGCTTGTTTTACAATAAAATCTGCCATGAGCTCGTCGACTTGCATTTGTTCAGCCACCACTACCCTGCCCTTGTAGCCAATATTATTACAGGTAGCGCAGCCATGGGCGGTATAGAGCCGTGGTTCGTGCATAGCTTTGCCTTTAATGGCGTCTGGTACAGTTTGCATATAGCCAAATAACTCTTTTAACTCTGCCTCATTTGGTTTTCGCGGCTGTTTACAAGCATCGCAGACTCTGCGCACCAATC
The DNA here is from genome assembly GCA_012965045.1 of Candidatus Saccharibacteria bacterium. Taxonomy (NCBI): domain Bacteria; phylum Candidatus Saccharimonadota; species Candidatus Saccharimonadota bacterium. Next base: position 489,628 of record DTSZ01000001.1, read on the forward strand.
GTTGAGCCATAACCAACCGAATAGCTGACGCCAGCATTGAATTTCGACCAATCATATCGGTTAAACGACTTACTGCGGCGGCTGCCGAATTAGCATGGAAGGTTGACACCACGAAATGGCCAGTTAACGAGGCTTGCAGTGCGGTCGCTGCGGTGTCTGGATCACGAATTTCGCCGACCATAATAATGTCTGGGTCTTCTCGGACCACGCTGCGCAAACGCCCAGCAAAGGAGTCACCGCGCGAGCTGTCGACAGGAATCTGCGTAACCCCCCGTAACTCATACTCCACCGGGTCTTCTAAGGTAACGATTTTGTTATTGTCGCTGCGTAGTTGATTTAGGATCGAATACAGCGTTGATGTTTTACCCGACCCGGTTGGACCAACAGACAGCAACAAACCATGCGGTTGTGCGACGATCGAGTCCACGACCGCTTGCTGGTGCGGCAGCATACCCAAATTTTCAAGGTTTAAATATTCTTCTTCGATGGTAAACAACCGTAAAACAATGTCGTCACCACCGACTGCTGGAATAATTTCAATACGAATATTAAGTGTTTTGGTCTGGCCGTTTTCATCCTCCACATCAGTGCTTATGTGACCAGTCTGGCCATACTCACTCATCACATTGGTGTCGCCCTTAATTTTAATATCACCAAGAATGCTGCGGTAAGCTAGGGCATCGATTTTGTCGACAGGCTGCAGCCGTCCGTCAATTCTAAACCGTATGCGGGCAAAATCGTCTTCTGGTTCTATATGAACGTCACTGGCATGAGCCCGAAAAGCTTTGGTCACCAAAAACTCCAGCCGTTTCTTGCCTTCGACCTTCATTAATGACTGATTTAAATCTTTAAGTGGGTCAATTTCTGGCTCATAGACTTGCTTGAAACGACTAAACATCTCTGCAAATCCAGTTTGAGAAATCATTCGTAGATCCAGGTTTTCGTTGATGTACCGCTGCTTTAAAGCGCGTAAATAGGTCTGCGGCGTCCGCTCGCTAAATGCCAAGCTAACCCCAAAATTTGTACGGCCGAGTGGAATTACTTTGTTCTCCTTTATCTCGGTATACGGTAGTAAATCTTCATTTACCTCTGGTTCAGGTAAGCTACGGGCATCGCTATACCGCGCGCCTATTCTATAGGCTAAGCGCTCTACTTGGTCTTCTTCTTGGTCTCGTTGGTACTGATTCATAAGCTTAATTCAAGGCTGCAATATAGCCGCTCAATTGGTCAAGGTCAAGCTGATCAGCAGACTGAATAAACACCAGTAGTTTATTTTTTGTAAATATAACCGTCTCAATGCCATCTAAAACTGACACCCCTCGGTAGGCGTGCACATCTTCGCCTACACTAATTTTTTCTGTGGCTGCAAAACCTTCAGCTAAGTCTTTTACGTTTGTATCGGGGTCACCTAAAAAATCGCTTGGCAGTGACTGCATGCTAACAGTTACGCCGACTCCGCCAATGGAATCGACAAAACTAGACACCCCTTTGTCAGGATCAAAACGAATGTTTTCTTCGGTAACTTCAGCAGTGGCTGGCAATAAGTAATCGGTCGGCTGCGCAGTGGCCGCAGCAGCCGAGCCAGTTGTGGCTGCTGTGTCGGAGGTTGAAGAAATTTCCGGCGTTAGCTCTTGACTAGACGATCCAGTAAGCGGTCCGTAAGCAACCCCTAAATAGACGACTAAAGCCGCTCCAGCGATATAGCCAAGGTGCTTAGCCTCAAATTTTAATACAATCCAGTCTGTTAGTTTTTTTAGTTGAGTTTTCGGCACAAAATTTTTTAGGTCTTTGGCCTGAGCTCTAAGTTCCTTGGTAGTTAATTTAGCCTTAGCTTTATAAAACTGCTTTAATTTGTCGGCGTCACCACTGTCTTTTAGGTCTTTTACAACCAGCTGGCGTACAGCTTTTTTAAAAGCTTTTTCGTCAGCATACAGCCAGCGCAGTGCCTTAATTTGTTGTTTATCTACCGCCATGTTTTTCTCTCGTTCAGTATGGTTTTATTTTAACACAAGCACCATCGCACCGAAGCTGGTTGGCTGGTACTGTTCAATTTTTTAAATGTCATAGTAAACCTCAATGACCATATGATCTGCTCGACCAGTATTTATACCTGTTAGGTTAAATAGCCTAAATTCTGCACCAAAGCTTGATGAATTAATGTCGTCAGGTGTCCAGGTCGTCCCCCACAATTCAGTGCTGTCACCTATCCAGACCATCTGGTCAACATCAGTTAATGTTGCTCCTGGATTTGATGATGCTGGTGTGCCGCCCTTGATCATGCGAACGCTATCGATCGACACATTGCCGCTGTCGGCAGTGTCAGACGCCTCAATGCCGACACGTATGCCAGTTATATCGGCAGAGGTTGGGATATTAAATCCAAAATCTGTTCCGCGCAGATAGTCAGTTGTGCCGACAGTGGCAAATATCGCCGTGGCATACGAATCGTCTGAATCATCTACATTAGATGCACTAGTCCAAGAGACATTGCCCGATGAATCAGTCGTGAATGTGCTACCACTAAATGGATCGCTGACTTCATTGGTAGTGAATGGAGTATCGAGCGGTTGCTTTTCACCACCAGTAAAGGTTTTACCATGCCGCAGGCGCTTGCTTGGGTCTGACGTAAAGAATAGCGACAAGTCGTCAATAGTTGGACCACGAGCAATGTCGTCTGGATAGCCATAGGTTCTTGAACTATCTATCTCGATTGTAAAATAAAAGTACCGAGCAAAGTTAGTGTTAGACCCAGCGCCGTCAAGCGGTAGATATGATTCTGGTTGACCAAGGGTAGCTTCACCGAAATCAGTATCAACACCCCAAGAGTTCGCTGCATCCGTCGAAGACCGATAGGCAACTTCCCAACGTGAACCGATTGAGTTATCGAGTCCGTTTAACAGCCATTTAGTTGGGAATACGTCAGTATCGGTGTCAATTAAACGCGAGTAGCGTGCAACTTGTGGTTGCGAGCGAACGCTACCGTAATAATGCTGGGTTGAGGTCAATTCACTGCCACACCCACCGCCAGATACGTACACCTTGCCGTCTGCATAAGCCACCGCTGAAGAATATCTGTCGCCAGTAAATTCAATGTTTGTTTGATACCACTCACCAATACCAGTTGGATTGTTGCCCGTAGCAATTGTTGTATTAGCACTCATTGGTGCGACGTAGGTATTGTTGGTGCATGTGCTAGTAGCCGATCGACCGCCAACAATATACATAAATCCATTAACAGCAAAACCCTCTGCATCGCTAACTTGCCGCGGCAAGTTAGTACTAAAAGTCCACGGGTCAAGCGTACCGTCGCTGTTTATTTGCGTGAACTGCACGTCGCTCAAGTAATTAGTCCCGTCATTACCGCCAATTACATACAGGTTGTTGGCGTAGGCAATGGCAGTTGCGCCACTCCGCGCCACGTCAAACTGGTCGGTGTCAGAGCTCCAAGCAGTGGTAATGTTTCCGCCACTACTAAGTTGCGGCGAAATGTAGATGGTATTTGTTTCTGAGTTTGAATCATCAAGGCCGCCAGTTACAAACAGACGGTCGTCCCAAACCGTGGCGCCATGGCGCGTTCTGTCACCAGGTAGTCCATTGGTTGCCGTCGCCCAAGTCGTAACGTCACCCGGACCACCGCCGTTGCCGGCAAAGTTACCAAAGTCCACCGACTGCACCCAGCCTTCTTGGTTATTGCCGCTGTAGCTTTTGTTCATGCTGATAGAGTTTGACGAATCATGATAATGACTCCAGCCCGCTGTACGCGAATAGGCTGTTCCTGTACCACTGTCTGAGTAGTAAAACAACGGGACTCGATAGCCTTCCGAAGTTGTTATATTACCAGCCGTCGACACATTCTCGCTGACAATGGCATTGTCGACTGATTGGCTAAAGCTGGTTCCATAATTTGCTTGGCTCACAAACTGGTAGTCAGTAGCTATGTTCGAGTGGGCCATGACATAGACTGTGTCATCACGTACATCAGCACCAGCTGAATGGTGTGAACCAAGGGCTACGGTTGTTTCTGAAGTATTTTCATTAACACCATCACCTAAAGTTAGAATCTTACCAAACGAACCATCACCTAAACCATTTTGCTCTGATGTACCGGGAGACTTCCACAGCCAGGTGTTATCGCGGGTGGTCGATGTAATAGACTGGGTTGTGTATTCACTGGTTGCGTCTGCCCCTGCACCACCAGCATTCCAGTTGTCAAAATCAACTTCTTGAACCGTCCAGTTACTCCCCCACTCCACCACATAGACTGTCACATCGGCTGCTGCGGCGGTGCCGGCACTACTGTCTCGTTCAATTCTAATTTGGTTAGTACTATTTTTGCTAATACGCACGCCAGCTGTGGGGCTGAAGTTATTTTGGTTTGATTCTGACGTACTCAACCCACCGCCAAGATAACCACCAAAGGGTACCGTTCGGCTGTTATGAGCAGATGCTAGGGTGGTGTCAGTTAATAAGTTACCATTGGCCAGCGACACGTCTAACACCTCGCTTAACTCAAAACCATCAGTTGTACAACTACTAACACATTCAACGACGGTGACAGAACCAACCCAATCCTCGGCACCGCTGCCTTTTTCTAAGCGAATTTCGTCGCTACTTGTTGTGGCCGTCAGATCGCCAAATGGATCGCCGTCTACCCGCACTTGTGAGTGGTCTGGTCCACTGGTATTACCTGAATCATCGCCACCAGCGACCATCACAAAATAATCAGACTCAAGGTCTTGCTCCAACGAGAGGGTGTAGGTTGTCCCCGTAAATTCACCACCTGCAATTTTATACTGTGTAGTACGTATTGTGTCCGGCGTAGCAGCGCTGGAGGTAGGGGTTGCGTAATAGACCTCGGCTTTTTCGTCGCCAGCGGTGTCTTCACCACCAATGTAATATAACGAACCACCAGCGGTTTCTAGCTGTCCATAGGCCCGAGCTGCAGGAAGCGCTGCTGTGGTGTCAGCCCACGGGCCAATAGTTCCGTCAGCCGCTAGTGTCGCAAACTGGACATTATTTGTGGCTGTGCCACTATTTTCGCCACCAGCTACATATATTTTTCCGTCTAAAATGGTTGCGGTAGAGCCTATTCGGCTGTTAAGAGTCTCAAAATCTCCCGTCGATTCTGTATAGTTCGCTGGCGCGCCAGAGTCGTTGTTATATAACTGAAAGGTTTGGATCGATGGCTCAAAACTCGAACAACCACCTGGGCTTGCACCATTATCACAACCACCAATAACGTAGGCGTATGAATTTGATACCGTCATACTCAAACCCCAACGTTGCGTAATCTCAATGTTAGATGTCGTATAGGGATCTATGCTGCCGTCGCTCACGTCAATTTTAGCCCATTCAATAAATGGCAAGGTTCCAGAACCTGCGTCGAATCCACCAACAGCGTATAAGTGTCCGTTGTAGCCAAAACCGCTACCGCGGCGGCGGGGGGTACTTAGTAGGTTCGGTTCTTCGTTCCATATACCACCACTTATGGCCACAATATTATTGCTATCATCAATCTGGGCAGATATTGTTTCGTCTCGGTCTCCGTTGTTTTCGTCAAGACCGCCAATAAGATATAGCCTGTTAGCATATAGCGTACCAGTATGAGCGCCGATGCCTTGATTGCCACCGGCTGCTGGGTCTGAGTCAATTTGTAATTGCCCCGATGTTGTACAACCACTCACCGCCCCCGAGGTAGCAATATTGCATTTATATGTTCGGGTTGAGTATCGATCGCCACCACTCGCAGAACAACCAGCGCCACTCGTCGCCTCACAGCCGCCAAGAATATACAGATTACCCGGAACCGACCCAGCATTATTAGGATTAGCGCGAGAAAACGCATAGACATACGCTACATCCTCGGCGCCAATACTTGTTAAGTCGTTACTGCTCCAACCCCCGTTAAGACTGCCGTCATCATTAACGTCGTTGTAGTATATGTCGGTATTATTACCACCTCCATCTAAGCCTCCTACAACATAAATACGATTATTGAAGGTTGTAACACCCGCAGCCGCAACTCCGCTGGTTCCATTTACACGATTTGAACTGTCAACGCACCATGCCCCTACCCGGGTATGAGGACAAACCGCTGGTTCGTTTAACGACCCGTCGCTCCCAACTTGAGTGTAGGATACATTGCCGCTCGCCCCCGTACAGGCAAAGTTAGTACAGCCACCAATGACATATAAATAGCCGTTCAAAATAGTGGTCACATTCAGCATCTGACCGCCCTGGCCAGAGCCATCGCCCGTCGGCGGAAGGTCACAGTCTTGCGGCGTTCCGCCAGAACACGACCCAACACCATCGGCATCGGTAACTCGCACAGTTGACACCTCGCCCGGAGGATTAATGACTGCCTTATCAACTGAACTTAACGACAAATTACATTCGCCACTCGTGTCATTCGGCAAACTACAGCCGCCGACTCTATAAATATTATTACTCCAAGCATGAAGCCCATAGCCTATGCGGTCATTTGTTATGGTGCTGATGGCGCTCCATTCGTTCAAACTACCGTCGGCGTTGATACTCGCTAGCTGCACCTCTGTTCCGACCGACTGGCAATTACTGCCACTCAGCGACGTACAGCCACCCATCAAATAAATGTACGCTCCAAAAATTGTAGTGTTCTTGCCACCAGCTGTGGACCGACCAGTAGTGAATCCATTCGTCTGCACCCAACTGCCGGCCATAGTTCCATCATCAGCGAGTTTTACGTAATGAACAGTGTCCAGCAGCGTGCCGTTTTGATTACCACCTAACACATACAGAAAGCCGTTATACACTTCTGCAGATAGTCCTTCACGGGCCGTCGGCAGCGCGTTCATACCAGTAGTTGTAATTGTACCCAAGGTGCCTGTTGGTTCGAAGTCAGCATAGCGTACTGTACTTATTCCTCCCGGCGAGGCATTTGTTTGACCGCCAAGAATATATAGCCGGTTATTGTAGGCTACTGCCGAGCTATAGCTCAGTTCTGTCGGCAAGGAGGTGTCCTGATACCAATATACCCAGTTAGCCTTATCTGGATCAGTTGGATGCCATAAGCTTGGTTCGCCATTTGCACCAAGCTTAGAAATATACACCGTAGATTGACGAGTGCCAGTGTCATCTTCGCCACCAATTACATATAAAAAGCCATTGTAAGCAACCATGCTAAAACCACGTCGTTCATCTGGTAAATCGTAATCAGCGTCTGTGCACCAGTCCGTACATACCCCAGCCCCTGGATTTGGACTTTCCAGTTCGCCGGTAGTGTCATTTATGCTCGCCCAATAGACAGAACTTTCGTAGGAATTGGTAACACTTGAATAATAGGTAATAAGCACTTTGCCGTCAGTACCGGCTGTTCCACTTGAGCTCGTAGCTCCACCCGTACCGCCTTGACCAGCAGAACCTCGGTCAGGGTCAGAAGAGTTTGCGGGTGTCGAACCGGTACCGCCTTCTGTAGAATCACTGCTGCCGGTTGTATAGTTTGATCCACCACCACCGCCACCACCGCCGGCATCACCAGCGCTCGAACCAGACCCGCCACCGCCGCCGTAGTATCCAGACCCGCCGCCGCCGCCAGCCCCGTAGCCATTAGCATTTGCGTCACCGTCACCACCGTCACCGCCGTTATTGGTACCGCCGTTATTTTTGCCGCCGTCAGCACCATTGCCGCTGCGACCATCTGCGCCATCGCCACCAGTCTCCGAGCCACCAGAAGAGCCAGAGTTGTTGCCGCCCGTACCACCGCTGCCGCCGGCACTGGTTGTGCCTCCACCACCGCCGCCGGCGTCACTCGAACTGTCACCATTGCTACCATCAACACCATCAGCGCCGCCACCCGGACCGCCATCCCCGCCATCTACAGAAGATGAGTTATCACCACCACCGCCACCACCGCCGCCAGCAGCTATAATTAGCGGAGTGCTACTTCGATTAACCTCTGAATGTCCACCACCACCGCCGCCGTCACCAGACAGCGAACCACTACCACCACTACTAAAGTCTCCTTCTTGACCAGCACCACCCACAACTACGTTTAAGGTTTCAGACGGTGTAACTGTAAGTGTTGTTGTTGAATATCCGCCACCGCCGCCGTCTCCACCATCACTAACATCACCACCACCACCGCCACCACCGCCAGCTCCCCAAGCTTTAACAGTAATCGTAGATACGCCAGCTGGCACATTAAAGGTGTCATTGCCTGCAGTTGTATATTCGGTTGTAGTTGGCGTGCCTGAACTATTCACGCCGCCTATCTGGTACACATAGCCACCAGCGACAGCGGTTCCGCCATCGAACCGGCTTTCATTCAGAGCCATAGTACTATCCCAAGTGTCGATTCGCGCTCCAGTGGTAAAGGCTTTCTGAATTAATTCGTTGCTAACGTCAAAATCGATATTAGTTTCGTTATTACCGCGCATTAGCTTGGCAGCGGTTTCAACGTAAATACTTGGGTCAATCGTTAATGGATAGTTGGCGTCTTTTAAACCACTAGACTTAAGTGTGATAATGTCGCCATCTAAGTCAAAATGAGACTGAGTGTTAGTGTGGCTCTTACCAGTCTCAACAATAAAAGGTGCTGGTATGGTAAAAATGATTTGATTTTTTTCACCGTTTTTTCGGGCATCCTCTAATAGCTGTTGGTCATCTTCAGTTTCAGCGGCTACGTCACCAAGCAACGCAGGGTTTACGCCGTAAATTCCAATCGACCCATCACTTTCAAGTCGCGCTTCTAGGCCTTCTGGTGTGTCTAGTTGGTACGAAAATTCAATATTATCAGACGGGTGGCTGTTTAAAATTATGTCTTCTTTAATGCCAATGGTAGCAGTGGTGTAAACCAAATGACCGTCAACATTTTCGATGTCATATAAAATTCTGTTGCCGTCGCGTGCACCCTCATTAATTTCAAAATTGGGGATGAGCGAAACTGTTTGAGAGGTATAGGGGTCGGTAACAGAAACTACGCCACTGGTGTCGCTTTTAATACTAGCTTTTATACGAGGTATGCCATAACTGGAGCTACTAAGGCCATCGCCTTGGTCGGCGGTATAGCTTTCATTGTATTCGTAGCTGCTGGTTTCTGGCTCGTAGGCAATATAGCTATTAAGCGAAGATTTTTGTTCTGGCAAAAGAGCCTCGGCCTGTTCGCTAAGACGTATGCTTTTTGGAGCCATGAACAGTGACACTAATATAGTTAAGGCAACAAACAACGCAAACACTACATTTAGCCCCACAAAAACGGTATTCTGTTTTAGTGATCTTCTTTTAAATTCTTTAAAGTCAAAATTATAGAATTTTCGGACGTATCTGTACGACCGAACAAATGCAAAAACCACCCAATCGTACACATCAATTGGACGAACTTTTTTTAAACGAGAAAGTTTATATAAAACCCTCTCTTTTAATTTTTTTACTACTCCCGATCCCCGCATTTTTTTACTACGTTTCTGTTGTTAAATGCTTATCGTTAGTTTACCAAAATTTACAGTAGTCGTAAACAGTAAAGACGGGGCAAGGATAGTCCTAACAAAGGGCGCTATTGTTAGAACTGTTCCTGCCCCGTCAATTTTGTTTTTGGTTTTATTATTTGTCTTTGTTTTACATGGTCATACCACCCCTTCTAATCGTTTGTGTATGTAAAGTTAATGTCGCTTACGTAGACTGCTTCGTTGTCACTAGCAATCATATTCAGTTTGAAAATTAATCGGTCGCCACCAGCAAAACTACAACTGTTTTCGTTCGCTGCGTGCGCCACAACTTGCCACGTGTCTGAAGCAGTTGTCACAGTTGTGTCACTGCCACATTCGGTAATTGCGCTGTCGGTACTTCTGAATAGTTCGTAAGTGACATCTGCTACGGTGTGATCAGTTGAGCGAGCCTCAAGCGTGATTGTGTCGTTGGTTAAGAAGCTGTCAAAGGTTTCTGGTAACTGGAAAGTAATGTAAATACTGTAGGTTTGGTCAGTAGCCTGTGGAGACGTCCATTCGTAGTAGTTACGAGCCTCACCGCTAGCACAGAAGCTAGTGTTTACACTGACGCCGCCGCCGTTACCACAGAAGTCTGCAGTCATTGTTCCGACACCATTACCGTTTAAGACCGCACCAGCGTATTCCGGAGTAAGGGTTATTACGTTGTTTGGAGGGCTACCACACGCACCCCAACCATCAGCCTCGTAACATTGAATTCGGCCAGTGACAGTGTCGTAATACATGCTTCCTAAGTATGCTTCGTTTCCGTCTGCAACTGGAGGAGCACTTGAGCGGTCAAGCGTAAACAATGTAACCGGGCCACCGTTTATTCCGCCACCGATTTGCACGTGGTCTGGCTCTGAAGTTGTGTCGTTTTCGACGACACTAAGGTTGTCTATGTAAAATTGCCTAGAAGTTCCGTCAGTGTGTCGAACAATAACAATTGGATCGGTAGCTGTGGTTGCATCCGTCGTAAATGTACAGGTGATCTTAGTAAAGCCAGTGGTAACTAGGGTTGTCCCACTGTAGTTTCCGCAAGAGACAGTATTTGAGCCACCATCTCGTGAGTACAAGACTTCAAGCGTTGAGAAGCTACCAGAGCTTGAAGTACCCGTGAACGAAACTTGGTATGTTGTATTAGTTAATGGGTTGGAGCTTAGACTGTTTTCGACACCAGAGTTCGCTCCAAAGGTCAACACCTCTACAGAGGCCAAGCCTGTGGCAATATTAGATGAGCTACCCACATACCGACTGACGACAGCAGAACCGTGATCAGACCAATCAGAAGTGAATGACGATGAATTTTCTGCGCCACCATTCGAAGCAAACTCAGGTGCAAGGTTGTTTACGCTAAACAAGTTGGTGCCAATAGAACTTTGGACTTCGAGAATACCACCGACGATCGGGGTTGTGTCGTTGTTTCGGATGGTAAGACCGTCTGCACTACCACCAGGAGAAGCTAGAACAATTTCTGCACCACCTGCACTTGTAGCAGTGTTGTCGTAGGCAGCCTGCAAGTCGGTTGAGCTAGACGCACCCGCAGCTGTCCAATCTGTACCGTTCCATACCATTGTCGCTGTAGTGCTTGGCTTTAATGTGACTTCGTTTCCGGTGCCGCCAGCGTTTACTACAAGGGTCATGTCGTAGCTACCAACGTTGGTTACGTATACCACGCGACCAGTTGTAGTGTTGGTTGGGTCGGTCAAGGTAGCTTCGTAGCCAGACGCATTACTGCTTATCAAAATCGTTCCGTAGCTGTCGATGTTGCTTTGGGTAATGTTGGCGCTACCAGTGAAGTTTTGGACAGCTGCCGCGTCAAATGCGGTGGTGTTAACAACTACCAACCCTTGTACGCCAGTACCAGTGCCGGCTCCACCACTTAGTACTACATCGCCGCCGTTAGCGTTGCCCGTTCCTGCAGCTGAGCCACCTTGTAGTTGTAGTTCTCCGCCAGCAAATGCGCTGCCGCCAGCTCCAGCATTTCCTGCACCAATTACTAAATTGTATCCAGCAGCGTTGGTGCCTGTTGTCTCTACTTTTATTGTCTTGTTCGCATCACCACTGAAAGATAAGTCGTAGCTTGGTCCGCTTGTTCCTAGGCCAACTCGACCATTGCTGTAATCAACAAAGAGTGAACCGTCACCCAAGCTAACGTCGCCGTCAGTTTCTACCCGTAATGAGTCATAGCCACTGGCTCCATCGTCCACATATAGTGTGAAGAAGCTCGCAGAAGAATCGAGACCAAGTTGATACCACGGGTCGCCAGCACTCGCAGCACCTGCACCTGAAAACTCTATCGTAGAGAGGCCATTGTCGTCAGAACGCTGCAGGCGAAGTCGAGCGTCTTGAGCACTACTGCCAGAACCCACCCCTTGGATATCAAGTTTGTAGTCTGTATCTGGAGCAGCTCCAATGCCGACATTGCCATTACCCGCAACCACAAAGTCAGTAGTGTTTACCTGGAAAGAGTTACCCGAACCAGTGTTGTCTACCTGAAGTGCGACATTATTATTAGTAGTGTCATGCTGGGTAACAATAAGTCCTATGTAATTTTCGCCGTCATCAGTGTCTACTCGTAATTTCGCACCGCCAACAAACTCTTCACCAATTGAAACTCGTCCACCGTTGGCGTTCAGTTGTACATTTCCACCTTGATTATTTATTTGTAAATCATCTCCGCTCGATGATTGCAAGAACACACCGCCAGAAGCATTAGACCCAACGAATAACGACGCACTAGCGGTTCCTTGTTGGAAGCTAGCAAGATAAGAGCTTGTGTCGCCAACATCAATTGCAGTGCTGCCGGTGTAGCCAATTTCTAAGCCTTCACCGCGGAAGTTGCCGGTAGTTGCGATACCAAGCCCAGAATTAGTTCCAAGCGCATCGACGACTTTAGCTGTGCTACTTTCTGTTTCTGCACCGGCAGCAAAGTCAGGCTCATATGTAGCACTGCTATCAAGTGTGACTTCTGGGCCGTACCCGTATACACGAATAACGCCAGGTGTAGTCGCACTGTTTACATAGATATCGAGTACCGATTCGTCGGCGTCGGTGTTTCTACCAACACGTACTTGTGTAACTGGCCCGTTGTTGTAGCTTAGATTTCGCAGCACTGTAACTGTACCAATCTCGTCGCCACCGCTGTAACGTCGGCCACTATACGTGAATTCTAAGCTTTGAATTTTATTGTCGTGATCCGCCTCGACTAAAATTCGACCGCTGTGGCTGCTGTTGCCAGTTGTAATAATTCGGTACCAACCTGTTTCTGTAGCTGTTGGTGTGAATTCTAGGTATTGCTCAACTAAGACACCGTCAATTTTGGTATCTCCACCAACCTGCAATGTGTAGCCAGTATCAACAGAATTGACACCGATACCAACAGTACGATTTGTAGTGTCTACAGTTAGTGCCCGTGTGCCACCGTTTTGTACGTAGAATGCGTTAGTACTGTCATTGCTCACTGCAACGCCGCCAGTAAATTCAGTGTTGCTGGCAACGTTAAACTGAGCGCCGCCAGAACCAAGGTCGATAGTGCCGTCACCTTGGATTGTTAGACGTGTAGTACTGTCTGTTCTAAATACAAGATCTTGCAATTCGTTGGTGCCGAGCGTTGCTGTGCCACCGAAAGTATTGCCACCGTTAACGAACGCTTCACCGTCTAGCGTTGCGTTCTGACAACTATCGATTTGACCGGCAGCATTTAGACACAGCAGTGAGTCGGTGTCGGCGTCGCCTGGAAGCGTACCAAGTTGAACGGTATCGTTTAAGTAAATTACTCCGGTGCCATTAGCTACAACCGTAAGATCTTCGTCTGTTCCAGTAGTTATGTCGGTTGCGACGCCGGTGAAAATTGCTTGGCCTGCGAGTGTACTGGTTCCAGATACTTCTAGATTTCCGTCAATATCAATGGTAGTTGCTACTAAATTAATGTCGCCAGCTGGCTGGATGACAAAGTCGTTCGATGCATTTAACTGACCGCCGTAAATATTATCAGTTCCCTGGTCGTTGATACCTGCAGTGTTGGTAAATAAATTGTCTGCTAAATAATTATCTTCAGCGGTAGCTGTCATTATGCTAATAGCGTAGCTGCCGTCTGCACTATCCTCCCGAATAAAGTTACCTACAACCACGTTATCGTCACTATTGCCTTCAATTTCTATGCTCGCAGTTTCCCCACTGTCGTAGGCGTCATTATTATGCAAGCTATTTCCGGTAACCGTATTGTGATATGAAGCATTCAAGCGCACACCTGCAAGATCGCTATCTTTTATCGAGTTGTTGCTAATGATATTGTATTGAGCGCCAGACGCTACAACGCCGTACCCCCCAGTATTAATTATTGTGTTCCCGTCTATGGTGTTGTACCTAGAACCATTACTTAAAAGGATAGCGTGATCTATAGGACCAATAACCCCTTCTATGAGGTTGTTTTGGATGAGGTTGTTATCGCTTCCGTACAAGAAGATAGCGTCTATTTGGACTGCGAAAAATTGGTTTCCGGATACTGTTATACGATCACTTGCTGTCAAGTCCACACCTTCACCACCAATGTCAAAAATAAAGCTGTTCTCAATGAGGGAATTAAAGGATGTGTCAGCTTCTATGGCATCACTGCCAACGTCATCGATTGTTACATTAGTTATAGTGAAGCCGTTAATGGCGGCGGTCCCCACACCCGATCCAACTGTATCGAATTCAATGCCTCCTATATTACTGGCTCCTCCCGTTTTATTACCATCTATCTTAAGATCACGAACAGTAATATCACTGTTACCGCTAACTTGGTCGGAGTTTTCGATTATATTAAATCCGCTTGCGCTATTTCCGACTGTGATCACACTTCCAGTGCCTACTCCTGAAAGAGTAGTGTTGGAAGGTACCGCGATTTGAGCATCAACGTCATAGGTACCAGCAAGTAGAAGAACCTTACCGCCACTTGCTGCAGTTAAGGCCGAATTAATTTCGTCTTCGTCACTGGTTCCGTCAGCTACGTAGTCAGCTGCATCTTTTTCGGCTTGGGTAGAGTCATTAGCGGCAACTATGGTGTATTCACCACTGTCTGCTTTCCATTTACCGTTAGCGTAAGTTAGTAGTTTGTCTGTTGTAGTGTCGAAGTAAACCATACCTTCGGTTGGGCTGGCTGGGCGAGATGCGGTGTTACCGCCGGTAATGGTAAGACTATTGCCGGCACCAAGCACAACGTCGCCGTTGAAAGTACTTGTTCCACCGTCAGCTACTGTTAGCACTGCACTACCACCGTCTTGGACAATGAATGAACCTGTTCCAGTAATGTCTACAGTAAAGTTAGTTGCTTCACTAACAGTAAGGTCAATGTCTCCACCAGCATCGTCAGCCACAATGGTGTTGCCGCCGTCGTAAGCTACTTGCAGAGTAACAGTAGAGGCAGTTAGGAAGGTAGAGTTACAACTTGCCAGTTGACCAGAGCTGTTTCGACACACCACTGCGTCGTTGTCGGCTGCGGCTGCAGTGTAGCTTACTGTTCCGTTAACAGTAAGTGCACTGTTGGCTAGTTGTAATAGATCAGTATCGGCAGCGATTCCAATGTCGCCACCTTCTACTTCTAGGTTGCCACTGAGTGCGGTAATTGCAGCAGTAATGTCTATTGTGCCGTTAGTGCTATTACTAATGACTTCGTCGTTTTCGAGAGTGATGTCTCCACCTTGAACGTCAAGTGCACCGGTGATGTCTACGTTCGCACCGAGGGTAATGTCGCCAGCTGGTTGGATTAGGTAGTCGCCGGTGGTTTGGTCTTGTATTTGACCGCCATAAATGGTGCCGGTGCCGCTATCGTTGATAGTCCAATCGTCGTCACCGTCACTATCCGAAACGTAGTTATCGGCAATGTAGTTGTTGTCTGAGCTAGCATTAAAAATATTAATGCCATAACAGTCAGTGTTACATTCAGTGTCTAATACACGGTTGCTAGTAATCTGGTTATTATCAGAGTTATTAATATAGATTGCATTAAATCTGCTAGCTCCGCCGCTTACATTCGAAAGGTTGCCGGTGATGACGTTTGAATCACTGGTGTCGAGACGTATTGCTTCGTTTGTAGAGCTGTAAATACTGTTTCCAGATATAACGTTGAAGTCGTTGCTGCCAGCAAGATACATTCCACGGTTGCTACCATCTACGGTGTTGCTGCTGACGCTGTTGTTTTCTGAAGATGAGAAGTAGAGTCCATTACCCGTTACGTTTAACACCGTGTTGCCTGTGATAGTGTTGCTATCTGCATTAGCAAAATGCATTCCGTCTGTACTGTCAGCTACAGTGTTACCAGTAATAGTGTTGTTGTCAGAAGCAACGTAGAAACCTCGACTGCCACCTTCGGCATAGTTATCGGTAAAGGTGTTGCTTGTACTTGTAACAGTAACCGTATATTGGTACGTAGTGTTGTTTATAGAGGCGTTGTTCGTTATAGAGTTACTCACACTAGTGCTCGTTAGCGTAATACCTTCAGCGTTATTAATAACTGTACTGCCCGACACACGACTGTTGTCGCTCGCAACAAGTTGGATACCGTTGTTCCTAAAGTCTTGTACGTGCACGTTACTAATATTTGCCCCCAAACGACTACTAGCAAGATCTCCTACTCCGTTAAAATAAATACCACGTTGCGTCCCCACCGTATTCAAATCATCACGGCCATCGAGCTTTAGGTCACGGATAGTTACGCCAGTACCAGTTGTAGTGTCGCTGTTTTCAATTAGGTTGTCGGTGGCGTCTATGTCAGCTAGCTCAATGACTGTTCCATTACCAACACCAGCCAAAGTAGTGTTGTTAGGTATAAGGATGGTTCCATCAGCTACGTAGGTACCAGCAAGTAGAAGAACCTTACCGCCACTTGCTGCAGTTAAGGCCGAATTAATTTCGTCTTCGTCACTGGTTCCGTCAGCTACGTAGTCAGCTGCATCTTTTTCGGCTTGGGTAGAGTCATTAGCGGCAACTATGGTGTATTCACCACTGTCTGCTTTCCATTTACCGTTAGCGTAAGTTAGTAGTTTGTCTGTTGTAGTGTCGAAGTAAACCATACCTTCGGTTGGGCTGGCTGGGCGAGATGCGGTGTTACCGCCGGTAATGGTAAGACTATTGCCGGCACCAAGCACAACGTCGCCGTTGAAAGTACTTGTTCCACCGTCAGCTACTGTTAGCACTGCACTACCACCGTCTTGGACAATGAATGAACCTGTTCCAGTAATGTCTACAGTAAAGTTAGTTGCTTCACTAACAGTAAGGTCAATGTCTCCACCAGCATCGTCAGCCACAATGGTGTTGCCGCCGTCGTAAGCACCCTGAAGGTTAAAGTTGGCAGTGCTTAGGAATGTAGAACTACAAGCCGCGAGTTGGTTAGATGTGTTTCTACAGACCACGGAGTCGTTGTCGGCAGCGGCAAGAGTTGCTACCTGAACTGTGTCATTAAGGATAATTTCACCAGTACCATTAGCGACCACCGTTAGGTTCTCGTCGGTACCTGTAGTTATGTCCGTAACAACACCACTAATAGTCAATGAACCAGTGTCGAGTGTAAGGCTGTCTGCAGTCAGAGCATCTTGTATATCCACGTTGCCACCTGAGCTGTTGATAGTAAGATCTCCGTCGCTTGCGGTTGTAAGATCTGTGTAGTTGGCGGCTGAACCATCTGCGTCATTGTAAGTAAGACGCAAGTTACTGCCTGTAGCTGAATTTATTTCGACTTGGCTATCTGGGCCGTTAGTACCTATACCGACGCTTCCGCCGCCATCAATGACCAGCACATCTGTAGTATCGGTTTGGTTGTAGACTCTAAATTTGCCGTTATTGTTTCCAAGCCTATACTCATCTCCTGCGGTGTCGGTAAATCTAATTTCTGGAACGGTGCCAGAAAGATGAAGTAATTGCTGTGGGCTGGACGTCCCAATCCCTATCCTCTCATTAGTTGTATCTACATTTAAGATCGGTGTGCCGCCATCGGCATCCAAGAACTGATAAGCCGTAGTTGAATCCGTTCCGTTCTGGAGCGTAAAGTTGTTGCCAGCGAAAGTCTTCGCCCCAGCAAAGGTTTGGGTGCCGGTTGAGACGAGTCCGGGGTAGGTTGCATCAGCCGTTTGCAGGAATAGTTCGTTCGCAGAAATAACGCCACCATTGGCATTCTTAGAAGCGCCATTTAAGGTACCAACTGCAGTAGCACCACTGCCCGCACCGTCAATGTTTGTGCCAACCCACACAGTTCCGTTCCAAATAAATGCTTGGCTGCGTTGACTGTTTATTGTTACGCCGTACATAGCAAAGCTTTCGGTACCGACGTTGTTAACATACACAACGCGACCACCTGTTGTGACGGTTGGATCTGGCAATGTTAGCGTTTGACCAGATGTAGTCTGATTAACATTTAGCGTACTGGCAATATCTACTGAATTTGCAGCCGTTTCTACATCGCCGCCACCGCTTACGTCGCTAATTGTGATCGCCGTAAATAAGCTACTGCCAGCGTTGGTGAATTGGTTGCCTGCAGTTACCGACAGGTCGCCGTCAAACGTCGAATTACCAGTAACCGTTAGTACGCCCGCATTCGTAAGAGTAAGAATATCGCTACCGCCATTTTGCAGCTGAAGTAAATTACCAGTGTTAGTTTTGTTAATAAATATGCTGCTATTCGTAGTGTTGTCAGTTTGTGCGCTGCCTTGAGCCAGTTGAACGAAGTCTGTTGAATCTAAGTTGTCTAGCGTATCAGCGTTATCAGCTTGGAAGGCATACGGGCTAGCAGAGAATCTCATGAATGGATCCATTTCGCCGTCGTAGCTGGCAGCACCACCACTGCCACCAATGTCGACAGTCAGCCACAAAGTATCTTCGGTGAAGTCGACGCCAGACAGTGACGTTAGTGATCCAAGTTGTACCGTAAAGTAACCATTTTCTACCCGAACAAGATTTCCGGTAGAGTGAGCCTCTGTCCATTCCAGTGTTTCATCGCCGCCGCCAAGATTACCGTCGCCGCCAGAATAGATTCTAAATCGAATGTGATAGTCGCCATCAGGAACAATTCCCTGCGCAGAGTTGCGTAAGCGACCCTGGAAGGTGAATTGTTCGTTAATGGCAGTTGCGGAGTGAGGGGCTAGTGCTACGAGAGCAGTCATTACAGAAAGAGCAACCAAAAGCACCCCTACACTGCCCAGGTAGCGGGCGCTTGCTACTGAGCAGTGTATGAATGCCTTAGTTTCTGAAAACGCAAAAACACTACCTTTAACCAAGGTAGTTAATGCATGTGCTAGTGATGAGAAAATTGTTCTCATTAACCTCTTTTTACAAAAGACAGGTCAAATGAGAGCGCCCAAGGTATTATCTAAAATCTAAAAAAGACTACTTGGCTGGCAATAGCCAACCTCATAGTCTTTCCCCGAAATGATAACTCATGCGCGCCCTGCATGTGATACCTACTTTTTCTCTTTTTATTTTACTCCGCCTCAATCCGTAAACTTTTTTTAGATTTTTGTTTATATCTTTATAAGTTTTTTATTTGGATATAAGGATGACATTATTTAAGCATATTCACTTTGGTAAAGCAATGACTTTATGCTTACTTTTCCACAGTTTGAATTTATATAGATCAAATGATTGATATCAACTTACTATAATAGTTACTTCTAAGCGTGTGACTGCTTGAATCCGCGGCTGCCGATTAGGTTGCCGCCATGACGTTGTTTGTGCTTGTCTGACCAGCGCTGGAAGGATCTACCGATAACAAACGCTACGAACACGCAGACGACAAGCGCGTAGATTGGCCACAAGACGTACTGGTCACGTACCACAACATTGGCATTCGGGTCGGCCTCTTGGGTTATGCCACCTACTGCAGGGCCGTTAACAATAGTTAAAACCTGCACAAAAGCCAATCGTCCATCTGCATCTGTCGCCTTTACAGTTACAGAATACGTGCCGGACTGATCATAGACATGAGTTGGATTGAATTCACCGCTATCATCTAAGCTCAACAGGGTATCCTCGCTTCCGTCGCCCCAATCGATTGATATAGCGTACGGGGCAACACCGCCGCTTACTGATAACGGCCAGGTAATTTCGTCGCCGGGGTTTACACCCCGCGCACCAAAGTTAGATGTAATGACAAACGGCGATATAGTAGCGATATTTTGCCCGACATCAACACCACCATCTTGCGGTTGGTAGTTGACTATAACCGGAGCAGAATCTGGCCCCTGTTGGTTAAGAGCATCAAAGGTGCTGGCAATTATGGTATTTAATCCTGGCAGTAAGTCGATTTGTAACTGGAAGGTACCATCTTCCAGACAAAGCACTGACCCAGCAAAGGCACCGTTACGACTGATTTGAATAATAGTCCCCGGTACACATTCACCACGAACAGCTGTAGGAGTGGAGACAAGTACTTCTTGTTGAGAAGGTACATCAATAACTGCTGGAATATCTGGCGGCGGCCCTGGCACGGTGCCTGTTAAACCAACTGATCCGCTTTGAGGATTTTCAACTGTCTGCGCGTTGACATTAGTGAGCGGAATAATAAAAACCCCGACAAACACTAATAGCACGAGTAGCATGTGAGCTAGCTCGTGCCATAGTTTTGTGTGTTTAGTGTATTCGTGTTGCATTTTTGTTTATACGCTTATGCTATACAGCATACCACACTAGTAAAGTTGCTTAGAATCGTCGTGATTTGTTTTGGACTTTTTTAGCATATGACTTAAGGAATAGTCGGCCGCCACCAATAATCACAATCAAACCACCGACAACACCAAGGATAATCGGCCACGGTAACACCCAAAAGGTTTCATTGACTGCAATAATATCACCACCATCACCATACGATAGGTTGCCCGCTATGGTATAGCGACCAAATTGATATTTTTCTGACAAATCATTTTCGAACCGACGAATACTGTCTGGCAGGGCAAAGCCGCGCCGAGTGTTGTCGCTATTAAACTCTACTACCTCTTTGACGTTGCCGACAAAGTTAGAAACTTCAATCCTACCAAACGGAGCTGCGTGAGTGTTACCATTATTTTGAATACGAGCAACAATTTGATCTGGGCTTGCTGTAAAGAACGATCCCAATTCTCCATCTTTAGCTGCACCGATTTCTAGTAGACTCAGGTTCTCTACCTCTTCGCCTGCTACGTTTAGAAGAACGATAGTACCAACACTTGCTGCAAGTGTTACATCTTGATCTGGGTCTGCTTCATTGGCAGCTGTAAATCTTACAATTCCATAATGTCCGCCAGGTGTAGCGTTAGTTGGTACATCCAAGGTGACTGGGATATCTATAGTCTCGTCTGGTTGTAGCGTAAAGCTGTCAATTGGCTGGAAGTATGTTCTAATACCAAACTCATTTGGTTCTGTTGATTCCTTAACGATAATTTGCGGCGTACCACTCTCATCTTCTGATGGTAAGAAGTCATTAAAGTTAACCACTACCGTTAATGGGTTGGCTGTGACATTTTTAACTGTAATAGGGTTCTGGAGTGTTATCCTCTGCCCTGGCTCGGCTTCCGCCTCCTCGACAAGTGTCGACAGCGCAAGACCATTCCCTTGACTGTTCTGTCCGTTTGCTAAAGATGTAAATCCGAAAATACTTACTGTTGCTATCACTACCATCAACATCATTTTCTGTAGCACAGATAGACGTGAAACCATTTTTCCTCCATTTTATTTATCAACTTCTGATAACTATAGCTAAACTACTTACGCTAAGCAAGAATATCAATTAATAACAGTTGGTTTTAAAACGTGGCCGTAGCTACATATGTAAGCGTTGTTGAATATATACCCTTTGGCTGGTTTTCGGGAATATTAACAATGTAGCTGGCTGTGAAGGTTTTTCTGTCGCTTGGGATTGGGCTGACAGCAACAGTATCACCAGATATGAACTTATATACATTGGGTGTGTTGTAGTTACTGGCAACAGTTGCCGTACCCGGGCCAGCTGGCTCTAAACCAACGACTGGTTGTGTGTTTGCGCGAAGGTTGAGCCCAAACTGCTTCGTGCCTGTTTGACTTGCCGTCGGGGACGCCATGTTTGTAATTGTATTATTTCCAGATGTCATTGTAGTGCCAAGGACAGAAACTGCATACCCAAACTCGGCATTGGTATAGGCTAAGAATTTTGAAGTGCCAGTTTTTGTGGTGTTACTTGATAACTCACCAAAACTCAGCTGAAATCCTGTAGCGGTACCACAATCATTGGCTAGGATTGTCGTACCAACACAAAATGTCAAAAACGGCGGAACATACGCTTGAATGTTAAAGCGAGTATTAAGCGCGAAAGCTAATCCACCTTGGTCAACCACATTACCGGTGATGCGACCATCAGTACTATCATAGGTCCGTATTCGAACATAATGAGATCCCGCTGTATCTGGATTTATCAAGTTCCCAAAATCGAAACTGGTCGTTGCGACGGTCGTATTTTGGGCGGCTACTCTATTTACAACAATGTAGTTGTTGTCAGTATATGTACCGTTATACGTACTCGGGTGAACCACAAAACTATCAGCTATAGGCTGGTCTGCCTCGCCTGATTGGTCGTCTATTGAAGCATTAGTCACATCGATACCGCTCGGCGCAGTACAAGGTTCTGAAGGTATTGGACTGTTTGAGCAATATTCAAATTCAATTGATCCTACATTCCCCCCAAGTTCAAGGTCGAACGTATAATCGTGGTTTACAGCTAGCTGGCTCGGCGTCGATGAAGATAGCTCTATGGATCGATCACCAATATCAGCCGCTGTGACATGTTTTGCGAAATACGGAAACGGCACACTTGAAATCAAGAGTGCCGTTATTCCGATACTTGCTAGTGTTTGTGCAAGTCTATGTCGCATTACTATTCAATCTTAGAAGCTTGAAGTAGCTATGTAAACAATTGAGGTGTTATACACACCAGTAGGTGTTGTAATTGCAGCCGTACCACCAAAGTCAATTACTAACATTTCGTCGTCTAACACTGTAGAGCTTGAAGCAATTGTGTCAGCTGTTAGGTCGTTAGCAACGAATGTGTATTGAGCAGGTGTATCGTATTCTGCGTCTTCAGCTAGGTTCGAAGTCGTACCGTTGGTTACGTCAATTGATGAAATTGTCATACCAAAGTTTTCAGTACCAGCTACGATCGCTGCTTCTGTAGCACCAACTGCGTTAATACAGCCGTTCACTTGCGAGGCGGCGCCGTCAGTACAGTCTGCACCATTCTTAGAAAGGTAGCCGTCGTTGGTGTCGTTTGCACCACCAACACCACCACCGCCGTCGTCGTTGACGTCTTGGCCAGCGTCGGCGAAGTAGCTAATAGTTGCACCATTAGCAGCGTTGGTTCTAATCATGGCATAGGCGTTACTGTCTTCGGCTGAAGCAGTGTTAACGCTTGTTGAATCTAAGACACCCATGTCAATGTCATTGCCGCTTATGTCATCACAGTCGTTTGTGGTCGCTGCGTCAGTATCACCGACACAGAACTCTAAGACTTCCTGAACTCGAGCTGTAATAGTTAGCGTGTCAACAGTACTCATTGCGATACCGCCGTCATCTTCGTAAGAAGACGTTAAGTCTTGTGCATCAGCATCATTGTCTGCGTACAAACGAGCATAGAATGAACCAAAGTTGTTGGCACCAGCGGTGTCACTTGGGTTAATAATGTCCGCAGTTGCATCAACAGGAGAAAGAGTTATACGTACATATCGTTCAGTTGAATAGTTTGCACTTGTTGAATGTTCAATTACAAGCGTTGTTCCGTCTGATCGAAGCGTGTCAGTTATAGCTTCTTCATCAAAACTCCAGTCAGCAGAGACATCAGTTGGAGATGCAAAACCAGAGTTGTCGTCCGTTTCAACAGTTAGGGTGACGTTGTCTGACACATCACCGTCGTTGTCGGTGTCAAAGTCCGGTACATCTAAACCTTCGGTAGCAGTACAAGCGTCAGATGGAATTGGACTGTTAGAACAGAACTCAAGCGTATATCCTTCAAAGTCAGCCACGGTCGTTGTGTCGCCCGGGTTGAAGTAAAACTCGTGAGTATAGGTAACTCCAACCGCACTAACGCGGCTATCTGAGATCGCGATAGATCGTTGGTCTAATTGCGCTGCGTCAACGCGTTGAGCGCTGAGCATAAATGGTGCGAAGCTAGCAAAAACTAATGCAGCTATCTGCAACCACGCAGCAACAGACGAATTTAAATTAATATTGAAGTGTTTCATGACAGACATGTCTCCTTATTTGTTTTTGTTTTAGCTAGGGTACTATCTAATTTAACACAAGCATTTCACTAATAACAACTATTTATCCACAGGTACAGTAGTGAAACAGAAAGAACGACCAGGTCTTGGTCGTTCTTGTATCCGTTAGATGGAGGTGGATATTGAAAGCTAGAATACTGCGGTAGCAATATACACGATAGACGTATTGTATACGCCAGTCGGTGTAGTGATGTTTGCCGTACCACCAAAGTCAATTACTAACATTTCGTCGTCTAACACTGTAGAGCTTGAAGCAATTGTGTCAGCTGTTAGGTCGTTAGCAACGAATGTGTATTGAGCAGGTGTATCGTATTCTGCGTCTTCAGCTAGGTTCGAAGTCGTACCGTTGGTTACGTCAATTGATGAAATTGTCATACCAAAGTTTTCAGTACCAGCTACGATCGCTGCTTCTGTAGCACCAACTGCGTTAATACAGCCGTTCACTTGCGAGGCGGCGCCGTCAGTACAGTCTGCACCATTCTTAGAAAGGTAGCCGTCGTTGGTGTCGTTTGCACCACCAACACCACCACCGCCGTCGTCGTTGACGTCTTGGCCAGCGTCGGCGAAGTAGCTAATAGTTGCACCATTAGCAGCGTTGGTTCTAATCATGGCATAGGCGTTACTGTCTTCGGCTGAAGCAGTGTTAACGCTTGTTGAATCTAAGACACCCATGTCAATGTCATTGCCGCTTATGTCATCACAGTCGTTTGTGGTCGCTGCGTCAGTATCACCGACACAGAACTCTAAGACTTCCTGAACTCGAGCTGTAATAGTTAGCGTGTCAACAGTACTCATTGCGATACCGCCGTCATCTTCGTAAGAAGACGTTAAGTCTTGTGCATCAGCATCATTGTCTGCGTACAAACGAGCATAGAATGAACCAAAGTTGTTGGCACCAGCGGTGTCACTTGGGTTAATAATGTCCGCAGTTGCATCAACAGGAGAAAGAGTTATACGTACATATCGTTCAGTTGAATAGTTTGCACTTGTTGAATGTTCAATTACAAGCGTTGTTCCGTCTGATCGAAGCGTGTCAGTTATAGCTTCTTCATCAAAACTCCAGTCAGCAGAGACATCAGTTGGAGATGCAAAACCAGAGTTGTCGTCCGTTTCAACAGTTAGGGTGACGTTGTCTGACACATCACCGTCGTTGTCGGTGTCAAAGTCCGGTACATCTAAACCTTCGGTAGCAGTACAAGCGTCAGATGGAATTGGACTGTTAGAACAGAACTCAAGCGTATATCCTTCAAAGTCAGCCACGGTCGTTGTGTCGCCCGGGTTGAAGTAAAACTCGTGAGTATAGGTAACTCCAACCGCACTAACGCGGCTATCTGAGATCGCGATAGATCGTTGGTCTAATTGCGCTGCGTCAACGCGTTGAGCGCTGAGCATAAATGGTGCGAAGCTAGCAAAAACTAATGCAGCTATCTGCAACCACGCAGCAACAGACGAATTTAAATTAATATTGAAGTGTTTCATTTTGAAACTCCTTAATTTTTGTTTTTATTTTTTAAACCCACGCCTCAAAGGCATTGTTTTTTTATTTTTGCCTACGTGTAGTTACTTTTTACCATAAGTGTTTTATAAAAAGCAAATTATTTTAATACGTAGCTGTGGCTACTAAAATATGATCCATTGAAAATTCTCCACCTTCTGTTAATGGACCCGCGTTTGCAATATAGCTAATTGTAAAGTCTGTTTGCCCAGTTGATTCAGTTGATTCAGCGATGGTTTCTCCAACGTTGTATCTAAATTGGTTAGCCGTACCATAGCCAGCCGCAACGGTAGCAAAACTAAAACTGGCATCCGGAACCTGAGTAGGGTCAGCGCCGAAGGTTGTTGGGCTCGTATTAGCAACTAAGTTCATGCCGAACTGCTCGGTGCCCGTAGAAGATGGCCCTGTTGATGTCATTGGGTCAAGTGTGGCTGGGCCATTGGAAGGTGGTTGGCTAAGCGTTTGCACCACCACGCCGTCGGCATTATAAGCACCAACACTAAACGTTGCTGTGCCCGTACCAGTAGTAGATGTATCAATAAGCCCCAATCCTACTTCGCCACCGTTGACTGTAAACAACAGTGTTGGCTCAGCGTCCGTCGTAAAGCCAGCCAATAAGTTATAGCTAGCAGAGCTCGATTCGCCAGCCCCAATATCACCAAGATTACCTTGCAAGTTGTAGCCGGAGGAGTTTGCGTCACTGGTGCCAGCCGGACCAATAAAAAACTCGCCAAGATTATAGCTATTAGAGCTTGGCGCCTGTGCCAAGACGCTATTAATCGAGTTTAATGCAACTAGTAAAGCAATAAAAACGTATCTGGAAACCCTATTAAACATAAGAACATTGTGCATTGAACTGTCGAATCAATCAACCTAACTTGCAAGCTAACAGGCATAAGCAGTATTATTAATGTAATCGAGGAGTATTGTAAGAGGTGGCGGAAGAAGAAACAAAAACAACTGATAATTCGAATGAGCCAACTGGCGAGCAAAAACCTGGCTTAGATTCGCAGGTAGCGCTCGATTCTTTTGATAAAAAGGAAGAAAAGAAAAAGAAGGGCTTTTTAAGTAACTTTAAAACCTTTAATCCGTTCTTTATAGCAATTGGCGGGATCTTTGTCGTTGTTTTAGTTGTACTAATTATTGTTTTTACTGGCAGTGAACCAGACACTTTTATAGGAGCAGACTTAAGCGAAGACGAACTAACCTCATTGATATCTGACAGCAGCGAAAATGAATCAACCGGCCAAGTTCTGCGAATTGGCCCAGCTACAGAATTTTCTCAAGACGTATCAGTGCTCCAAGATGTCGAAATCGTTGGTAACTTAGTTGTAGCAGGTGAAATCATTAGTGCAAATTCATCGCTGGCTGGACAAAACGCCGAAGACCCAACACAGGCTGGCGGCGACGACTTGCAAGTTGACGGCGACGCACTATTTTCTGGAAACATCGCCACTCAAGGGTCATTAACAGTTAACGGTACACTTACTGTTAATAGCTCTATAACTGCTACATCAATTACAGCCACAACCATAAATTCTACTGGCGACGCCACATTCTCGCGCCACATAGTGTCTAACGCCACGCTGGTTGTAGTTTCAACTGGATCTGCCGCAGGTTCTGGCGGAACAACATCTGCTAGTGGAAACGACATTGCTGGTACGGTCACAATCAATACTGGTAGCGCCACAACAGCCGGCGTTTTAGCAAACATTGGCTTCCAGCAAGCCTATGGCAGCACGCCGAGCGTAGTTATTACTCCAGTCACCTCAGCAGCCGCCTTAACAGAGTATTTTGTAACCAGAACTACCACAGGATTTACTATCCAAACAAACATTGCACCACCTATCGGCTCTACACTACAGTTTGATTACCATATTATTGAATAAACTAAATACGAATTACGCCGTAGGCGCTTAATATACCAACCGCAAAGACAACGATCACAAGCATTGTTACTTGTAGTAAGCTGCGGTATACAGCTTTTTTCGATAGAGGGTTACGACCAATAGAAACCAAAGCTGTTCGAATAGCCCCAAGAAGCAACGCAACTGAGACAATGGTGCTAACCAAAATCAATATAACCGCACCAATAATTTTAGTCGTCGACACCGGTTTACCGGCTAGACTTTCACCAAGGCGTGTAACGAATGCCGGCAGTAAGCTCGCAGACCCTTCTGGTTGAACCTGAATCTGAATAGTCCCCAGCGCAACCTCGCGCGATGAACCATCTTCAAGTTCGACGGTTTTACGGCTCTTTGCGTCCTCTGTGCCGGCAAAATCTTGCAAAGCAGTTCCAATACTAGCTTTATCGGTAGAAGCCCGTTGCGCAACGCCAGAGATCGGAGAAATAGACAATTGATCGCCAGCTTTAATCGGCCCGTTAGCGTCACTTACAAAGGCCATAGCTTGGCCGAGGGTCGTTACAAATAAATTGTCATCTTGGTTTTGCAAGCGAATACTATTGTCGCTAATTGATGTCACGACTCCAAAGAGTTTCTCGGCATTGGTTGGTGCTGGTTCAACTGTTCGATCTGCTTCGTTTTTTAAAACTACAATGGTGCCGGGTGGTATTTCGGTTTCTGACTTATACGATGCTGACACATTAGCTTGAGCAACAACTAACCCAGTCGATGCCAATAGCCCAACGAGAACCAATAGGTACGGAATAGTAAACTGTTTAATATGTTTTTTCATTTTTGATTGCCTGTACCTATAGTAGCGTAAAATAAGTGGTTGACAATAGTTATGCGTAATAAACTACTGTTAAACGTCGACAAAAACTGTTACCGCATTCGCATTAACATGAATCACGCCAAACTCAACGGGTATTTTTTCTTCGTGGTCTTTGTCTTTGCGAACCAACACTTCACACGGCTCTAAAATAGATAAAAAGTTTGCATGGCCACCTAAAATATCGAACGGACCGGTTTTATTTAAGGCGCTGACGCTCTCGGCCTCACCTTCATAAAACACCTCAAATTGTGACTGCACTTTTACTTTGAGAACTGCATCAATATTTTTAGTATTTTTTTGCTCATACGCTTGGTCGTAACTCACTGGTTAGTTCTCATTTCACCGTTTACAATTTTCATTTCTCTCTACTCTCTACTCTCTACTCTCTACTCTCTACTTAAGTAGCCTAGACTACTATTTCTTCAATCCCTTGTAAGGTTTGGTCGAGCTCAAAAAACTGTCCTTTTCGTCCGTTTAAACTTTCGGTAACAAAAAAATCTTGAGTAAAGAATTCGATTAGTTTCTTGGCTTTATTATAGTCAGCTCTGTCACCGGCACTCAGTTCGTTTTCACCGATGATGGCAATAATGTTTTTCAACGATTCATACTTTTGCAGAATGGCTTTCACTCGCCCAGCTAGCTGATAGTGACGCTCACCAACAATGTCTGGTGACAGTAGCGATGAGTTGGTTCGAATAATGTCTACCGCAGGGCGTATGCCTTGTTCGGCAACTTTACGACTTAGCACAATAACGCTGTCCAACTCGTGACTGATCATCTGTACCGCTGGGTCAGAAATATCGTCAGCTGGAACGTAAATAGTTTGTACAGCGGTGATTGATCCGTTGCTGTTAGAGCTCAAACGGTCTTGCAGTGATTTAATGTCAGAATAAATGGTGGACTGGTAGCCACCTTGGCTCGGCACCTGCCCCAAAATGGTTGATAGCTCGTTTCGAGCCTGCACATACCGGTAAATGTTGTCCGCAAAAAACAGAATGTCTTTTTTCTCCTCGTCGCGGAAATACTCAGCCAAAGTCACAGCGGCGGTGGCGATCAATGACCGCATACCCGGGTTCTCGTTCATTTGCCCGAAGTACATGGCGGTATTTTGCAGTAGTTTTCGTTCTTTTAGGGTTTCATACAACTCGTGACCCTCACGAATACGCTCACCTATACCGGCGAACATCGCCAAGCCAGAGCCAGACTTCGACACGTTGTTAATCATCTCCATGGTAAGGACCGTCTTCCCAACACCGGCACCACCGACAATACCAATTTTTCGTCCTTTAACGAATGGGGTAAAGAAATCAAGCACCTTAATACCGGTGATTAAGATTTCTGGTTTTTGGATACCAGCTTCACCCGACTTCCCAGTAGCTCCGTAAATAGGGCGTGTTTCGGTCATGTCGACTTCTGGGCCGTCGTCCATCGGTTGACCGAGGGCGTTAAATATCCGCCCCAAGGTGTGCATTCCAACCGGCACTTCAATGCCTTTCATGGTTCGTTTGGCCGCCATGCCTTTATACAAGGCTTTGTCGCCTTTAAGATTCAAGCAGACCGCCACGGTTTGGCTTGTAAATGACCTGACTTGTAGTGGTGGTTTTGTGTCGCAGTCGGCTTCTAGAAGTTCGTACAAATTCGGCATTTCATCGACAAATTCGACTTCTACCATTAAGCCTTTAATAGATCTAATCGTGCCTGCACTCATCTTATGACTCCGCCAATCGCATAGAGTTAGTGATTTCTTTTAGGCGCTCGTCGGCAATCGCTCGTTTTGCACGAGAAAAGGTTAGTCGCAGTTCGGCTGAAGACTCTTTAGCTTTGTCGTTTGCAGCTGACATCGCTTTAAATCGCGATGCATACTGAGCCAGCTTTGATTCTAGAATAATTTGGGCTAAGGCCACACCAAGCATGGTTGACTCCAAATAACCGATTACTTCTGCCACCGATGGTTCAAAAATATAGGTTTGATCGGCGATTATATCCTCGTCGTCCTCAACATCTTCACTCAAATTCTTAACAGCAGCTTGCAAGCTTAGACGCTTAACGTCTTGAACTGTCAGCGACACATAGGTTTGGTAAAACGCGGTTGTCTTAGGGTACTTAATCACCTCCTGAATAATTGGCGTTACTTCAATGTTTTCGTCGTCTTTTGGTAGTTTCACATACTTTTCAATACTTACGCCGCGCTGCGACAATTGCACCGCGCCGTGGTGACCAATAACGATAATGTCGGCTTTATCCTTGTCGTACTGCGTTAACATCCACTCAATAAGCTTTTGGTCAATGTCACCACTAAAGCCACCTTCGGCCGTGATGACAATAAATAGTTCTTTTTCTTTGGTTGGTTTAACCGTAAATTCACTAATATCGTCGTCGGTTCGAAGCTTGGTATATAGACGCCATAGATCATCAAAAAAACCCTTACTAGCTAATACTTGGTTCTTGACCTTGGCAATCTGCATACTAGCAATGGTTGAAAACACATTCGACAATTTCGAAATGGTGCCAATCTGCTCAATCTCTGTGCCAATCTGTGCTAAACTGCTCATTTTTTAACCTCTACCACGACTGCTTTAGAGATTTCTTCAATTATTTTTTTATAGGACGCTTCATCAGTTGCTTGCGATGCTTTTTCGTTGGCCAATTTTTTGAGGTCATTAATATCTAGCAGGGTTTTTGTATCGGTGTTTAAAACAATATCCAGCATTATTTCTTGTGCCATAAGGCTATAGGCGTCGTTAATGCCCTGTGTAAACAACTCGGTTATTCGCTTACCCATCTCTAGATCAGATTGGGCTTCCAAGGCCAACTCAGAACCAAAGTGCGCAAATTCAGCAGCTTGGTGATAGGCGGCAAGCCGTTTTAGGGCAACTGTCGCCAAAGTTTTGTGGTTTTTGGTCTGACCAAGGCCACCAACACGTGACACACTTAAACCAGTGTTCACAGCTGGCTTTATTCCCGACCTAAAAATATCCAAATCAAAAATAATCTGTCCGTCAGTAATCGACATAATGTTGGTTGGCAGGTAAGCAGTTGCGTCGCCACCTGGCACCAACACGACTGGAATCGACGACAACGTTTTGCCGTTACTAGCAACGCGCCCAGCCCGTTCTAAAAGGCTCGAATGAGCAAAGAACATGTCTCCTGGATAGGAATCTCGACCAGGGCTAACACCGGACAACAGTGAAATTTCTCGATATATTTGCGCATGAGTAGTGAGGTCATCATACATAATTATGACGTCGCGGTTTTCTTCCAGCCATAAGTGTTCGGCCATAGCACACGCCACATAGGGGGTTAGATACGAGGTGACTAATGAATCAAAAATAGTCGACACAACAACGATGACGTTCTCCATTGCACCTTGCTCTTCGAGTTTTTGTAGCAGTGCGTCAATTTCGGCTTTTCGCTTTGCGACTAGCGCTAACACTACAATTCGATCAGTGTTTTTTTGGTTTATCGCAATTTGCGACAAAAAAGTCGACTTACCAGACTTGCTGTCACCCAAAATTGCAATACGCTGACCAAGCACCACTGGGAATAGCGTGTCAACTAAAGTCACGCCAGTTTCAAGCGGATCGGCTAGTTCTTGACGCTTAATAAGTGGCGGTGCTTCCCGAAACACCGGCCAGACTCCGTCTGGTGCAATGGCTTCTTTACCATCAAGTGGCTGACCAGTTGGCGAGACCACTCGTCCAATAAAATCCTTACCAATTTTTGCGACAAGCTCATGGTGCTGTAGCACCACCGACATACCTGGTTTGACTGGATTAGTACCAAGATGCAACAGCACAACGTGATCGGTTCGCACTTCGCGTACCAAGCCTTTGCTGCCATCTTCAAACATAACCAGCGCATTCAATTGAATTGGCTGTAACCCTTTTGCACGAACCAAAAAATCCTCAACAGCTATAACTTCACCCAGGACCTTTTGACGCTCGACTAAATTTTTAAAGTGTTTGTCGCTCATGCCGTTACCTTTGTTGATCCTGCCCGTAGTTTTTCACCAAGGGCTAATGGGGAATTGTGAAGAATTGTTCGCCACGAATGGTCGTAGCGTTGGCGGTCGGTCGTAAGCAAAAAACCACCAGCTATTTGCGGTTGGACAGAATATAAAATAATTGCTGACTGGTCGAGCTTACCACGCACCCATTCTATAAGTTCTTGCATAAAATCTGACTCAGGCTCACCAGCAAAAACGAACCGTAACACCGGCGCATGGTCAACTAAATAGCGAAGTTCACTAATGATTGCATCGATCCCGCTTTCATTCAGCTCAAGGCCTTCGTTTTCTTCTACGAACACCCGTAAACGCTCCGTTGGCTTAAGCGCCGCTACGGTTGAACCTTCAATAGACCGAGCAATAATATTTTCGCGTAAGGCTTCGACCTCACGAATCGTCTCAATAATGTCTCGTCGAGTAACGATCCGTTTAGGCAGTTTTAGTAGGGTTTTTTGTTTTGTGTTTTGGCTCATCGCACGCTTCGTATATCCTCTAGTATTGCTGCTTTTTGATCTTCAAGGTGCTGGAAAATAAACTCAGATTGACTACTCATGTCAACCTCTTCGCTTAAGGCTTCGATCAAGTAATGGTTAACCACACTTGCCATGTCTTTATCGAGTTTTGTAAGCATTTCTTTCTTTTGTCGATCAACTTGTTCTTGCATTTCTTTCTGCAATACCGCTCGCTGCTCTTCCATGGCTTGTTGAGTCTTTGTAATCGATTCAATCGCCACCTGCTTAGCATCTTCAATAGACTTGGTGTAGGTTTTGAATTCTTCGTTTAAAGCTTTTTTAAGCGATTCACGCATATATTCGTTCAACTGACTTGCCGTTAGGTGTAAGTCTTGTTGCATAAACATAGCGTTTTCGTTAATTATTTTTTCGAAATAAAGCCGGCCACGGTTACGCAGTTCTTCTCTAAATTCTTCAGAAAAAACTCGCTCTACTTCTTTTTTTGTCAGTTCAATTCGTGAATTATATTCACCAATCTGAATATGCATGCGCCGCAAACTTAGCGCTAGCCACACAAAAGCCCCTAATACGCTCAACACTGCCAGTACGACAAAAATTGCTACTTGTCCGTCCATGAGCGAGAAATTCCCACCTGTTTATCTTACAAAAAGTATACCGCTTGTGGTTCCAGATTCAAAGTGCTTCGCTTAACTGAATTGGCCTACTGTCGCCGCCTACTAAATCTTGAGCGCCACTAATAGCGATTTTTGTGGCTTCTGTAAGCGTTAAATACCACCCTCGCGGCGTTACCCACCAGCGCGATCGGCGCCAGTTTTCGTCCTTAGCCGAGTAATTAATCTGCACGACAGATTCATCGACTACACGATCAAATTCAATCGAGGCTCGTCGCTGATGATAGGGTGATGTGACCAGTATATAACTGCGAATTTCTTCGCTGGCGATTATTTCAGCAACATGACGAGCATTTTCTTTGGTGTTACGCGATGTTTCATCCACAAAAATTACGTCTGGACTAATACCGTCGGCTATTGCGAGTTGTTTCATGACTGCTGCATTTGAGGGGCTTGAAGGGTCATCGGCTGCGCCAGAAAATATCAAATAATCACCCCAACCCTCTTCGTATAGCTCAATGGCTTTTTCAAAACGTAAACCTTGGTCGCCACTAATTGCAACAATGGCGTCAGCTGGCCGCAATTGCTCTTGTGGGGCTAGCCAATACCCAAGAATTGCCAGCCCAGCTACGCATATTAAAAAGAAGGTCCCGATTTTGTGAAATAAATGAAAAATCAGCACTTAAACCAAACCTTTTAGGGTGTCGAGTAGGTAGTTAACATCCTCATTCGTAGTCTGTCGCCCCATGGCAATCCTAATAGTGCTTTGCGCTTCTGCTTTTGATAGACCAATTGCACTCAAGCTCTGCGATGGCTCGCCGCTAGCAGCATTACAGGCTGACCCACGGCCAAGCTCAATGCCAGCTTCGTCTAACTCCATCACTAAGCGCTCGGCGTCTACTCCATCAAAATGGACACTGGTTAATGAAGGTACTCGTCGAGCCTTGGCGATATGCATGGTAGCGGTAGGTATGTGCTGTAATCCCTGTCGAAGCCGAGTATCAAGTTTTTCTAAACGCTCGTTCTCTGATTGTCTAGATTCTTGGGCAATTTTTAAGGACTCTGCCATCGCCACTGCCCCAGCAACATTCTGTGTTCCAGGACGTAAGCCGTGTTCGTGCTCTCCGCCAAAAAACAACGGCGAAATCTCAGTACCACGAGCCACATATAGTACCCCGACTTGCTTCGGCCCATATAATTTTGCTGCGCTCAAGCTCATGGCATCCACACCAAGTGCAGAAACGTTAACGGATAAATAGTTAGCAGTCTGAGCAGCATCGGTATGCAGAAGCAGTGGTGTGTTGTTGCCCGATTGTATTCGTTGGTGGCGAACAGTTCGAATATGGCTAGCAATTGCTTTTAAATCTTGAATGGTGCCAAATTCGTTGTGAACATGAATGACGCTAATAGCCACGGTATTGTCGCGTATAAGTGCATGAAGTGCATCGAGTTGAATGTGGCCGTTGCTGTCGACGGGGGCAATATCAAAACTAAGCTGGCCGCGTTCTTGCAACCCTTCAATTACACCCCGCACTGATTCATGTTCGACGGCACTGATAATAAAATGGCTGTTTGGGTAGCGTAGAGCAATGCCTTGTAAGAAAATATTGTTAGCTTCAGTAACTCCAGCTGTAAAGCTAATTGTTTGGCTTTGGGCGCCTAGCAATGCGGCAATATCATGGCGGGCCGTATTGAGGGTTTTTTTGGCATCTTGTGCCCGCAAATAGGTGGCCGATGGATTGTAAAAATCATCAACTAAATATGGCTCCATTGCCGAAAAAACTCGGCTATCGAGCGGGGTTGCAGCTGCATAATCAAAATAATAAGTTTTCACTAATTATATTTTAGCGTACATCTCGTTTACATTGCGATAATAAGCCTTAACTGCGTCTTCGAATCGATTGAATTCTTCGCCGCGCAAAACGTTATCGGCGTAACCAACTTGTCGAGAAATGACGTACGATGGACTATCTTCAGGTTTAATTTTAAATGTAACCACCGCTGGCTCACCCACTGGGAACTGGCGTCGGAACATCCATGTGTTCTTGTCTACGCAAAAAAACGTAACTGTTTGGCCTTGAGGTTGTTCTCCAAATACTTCACCACCAACTTCTGACTCTTTTTCGCGGAATAGAACCCGAGCTTCTGGATCGGGTATTTTTGGTTCAGAAATGTTTCTAAAACCGTTAAGAATCCTAGACACCAATGATCCTTTAGTGTAATCACGCCCACCGTATCGACTGATTGCTTCTTCGCGTTGTGACAGTACAGAATTAGCTAATAAAACAATGTCGCTACATCTGTTGGTTAGCATGGCTTCTTCAAAACTGCCATCGCTAGCGTGCTGACTTATTTGCTGTCGCAGGGCATTTTGGTGATCGGATTCAGGATCAACTAAAGCAGATTGAGCCATTGCTTCATCTTGGCGCTGATTAACTGTGTGTGGGCTTGCAAACCTCTGCTCCACATAGCCACCGATAGGTGTTGGTTCCCGCACAACTCCTTCTTGGCTCTCTTCTGGTCTATCGATGGTTTGATTGTTCATATATTTAGTAATCTTTTGGCGTTGTTAGTTGTTGACTGCGCGATCTGCTCCCAAGATTCGTCTCGGATTTCTGCGATTCGCTGTGCCACCTCCACCACATATTTTGGCTCGTTTACTTTACCACGAAATGGCTTAGGTGTCAAAAATGGTGCATCTGTTTCTAGCAGCATTTTATCCAACGGACAGGCTTTAAGTGCAGCGAGCTGTTTATCGTCTTTTGTGAAACTCATAATTCCGTTAAAAGCGATGTATAAATTCCGTGCTAGTGCTTGATCAAGTTCAGTCTTTGTTGCCGAAAAGCTATGTATTGCACCCCGAAGTCCAGAATATTCATCAAAAATTGGCCAAAATTCAGTAAAGGCACTGCGAATATGAAACAGTAGCGGCAGGTTAGTTTCGGTAGCCAATTGCAAATGCCAGCGCAGCGCTGCTTCTTGGGCAGTTTTATCAGAATTATTGTAGTAATAATCAAGGCCGCATTCACCTATGGCAACTACAGAATCTTCATCCGTTAATGATCGAATACTTTCTTTTTCTGAGTCGCCAAACGTATCAGCATCATGAGGATGCTGGGCAACAGCTGCCCATACGTCATGCTCAGCAGCAAATGCCGCCGCCTCCTGACTGTCTTTTGCGGTAGTTCCAATACAAACGACTGTCTGTACTCCAGCCTGAAAAGCTCGGTCTAGTACTACAGTGCCGTTTTCAAAAAACTCAGTATCGTGTATGTGGCAATGGGTATCAATCATATTAGCAATATACTATCATTTGCTTTTTTTAGTAATTGTTCTACACTATAGTTTGTGAAATTTTAGGATCAAATGGAGAATCTCAAGAAAACTACGGCAACATTGGTAGCAGCAGGTGCTATCTTAGGCGCTGGTTGTTCAGAGCCTGCTAGCAATACCAAAGACATACAGCAAATACACACCGCGCTGCATGCCAGTGGTGAGCTAAATGCTACGTTAAAAGACAGACAATGCGAAGATCTATCAGGTGCGTATACTGCCAATAACCAAACCGAATATTACTTCCGGTCAGTAACGCCGTCTGCAATTACCGAACTGGGCATGCTGGCAAGTACTATCACCCTTGTTACAGAGCAAATGCCTGACACTTTTGACCCTATCACGTTTAGTGAAATTGAGGAGTTTGTGACGAGCAATTCAACCAGTACCGATTTGGGTGATGGCACGTTTTACCAATGCACCGACACTTACTATGGCGCGACAATCGAAGATATAACTATTGGATACAATGATTGAGAAAGCACCAAAAACTCGTGTGTCTCTGGCTGCTGCCATGCTGGTTTTAGCTGGCTGCGCTCCAAGTGCTCCCCGATCACCAGCCGAAATTGAAGCCTTGCAGTATTTAGCTGGCAGCACTGACCGTTCGGTCGAATTTGCGGGTGAATGCGGAACTGAGCAAGTTGCTCTAACAGACGACATATACGTAACCGATCAAAACAGCATTACGTATATGGAAAATAAAATTGTCTCCGTAGGTTCAATGATAATTGCGGGCGGGATAACCGGTGAAATTACCTGCACTCAGCTAGACGCTAATACAGCACGACTTACAGTCGGCAACTTTGGACTGGTAGAAGATTAATTCCTGCTTGGCTCAGGCGTATATAGATACTTTTTAGGAAAGAGCGGTTGGTCGAGCCTTTGAACCACTCCACTGTTAAACACCGCTTTTACTTTCGCGGCTGTGTCTGGCAGCGCTGGCTCTAATAGTCGCACCGCTTGCAACAGTGAATTAACAGCGCTGGCTAGCACCTGCTGTAAATGGTCTTTGCTGTTAACTTCTTTAGAAATTTCCCACGGTTTTGTTTCTTCAAGATACTGGTTAACACCGCTAATTAAATTCCAACCAATTTCTATAGCTTGATCAAACTTAAAATTTTGCACTGCTTCGTGATACAAGCCTTCGTCATGTTCACTTTGCTGCATATCACCAATAATTCCATCTTGGTAGCGTAGAATCATGGCACTAAGTCGCTGCACTAAATTCCCAAGATCATTGGCTAGCTCACCGTTATAGGCTCTCTCAAATCGTTGCCAGCTAAAATCACCGTCATCGGTTGTCGACACATGTCTCAGCAAATAGTAGCGCAGTGCATCCGCGCCATATTGTTCAACAACCTCCAGCGGATCGACGACATTGTCTAAGCTTTTACTCATTTTTTGTCCATCAACAGTTAAAAACCCGTTGATGATTATTTGCTTCGATGGCGGTAAACCAGCCGACAATAACATTGCCTGCCACATTGCACTTTGTTGACGCAGGTTGTCTTTACCGGCAATTTGGGTTCCTGGCCAAAAGGCCCTGTAGCTGTCATCAGGCCAACCGAGGGTAGAGATGTAATTAACAAGCGCGTCAAACCACACATACATAACGTGGTCTTTGTCGTGTGGCACTGGCACTCCCCATGGCATTTTTTCCTTAAGTCGTGAAATAGAAAAATCTTGTAAGCCACGTTCAACAAACGATGTTATTTCTTTCATGCGAGACTGTGGGTATACAAAATTTGGATTTTCTTGATACAACTCCAGCAGTGCTTGTTGGTATTTCGAAAACCTAAAAAAGTAATTTTCTTCTTCTTTGAATTCAATCTCTCTACCCGGGTGCAATGGACACTGACCATTAACAAGCTCTGAGTCAGTTTTTTCTAACTCACACCCAACACAATACTTAACTGCATATTCTTTTTTGTAGATATCACCATTGTCGTAGCAGCGTTTCCAAAACTCTTGAGCTGCTTTTTTATGATCAGGATTTGTGGTTCGAATAAAGTTAGTGACACTTAAATTGAGCGGTTCTTGTAGGTCAACAAACGTCTGGGCATTTGTATCGACAAATTCCTGAGTACTAACTCCAGCTTCTTTTGCATTGTCGTGGATTTTTTGGCCATGCTCGTCGGTGCCGGTATTGAATATAACTTCATCGCCGATCATACGATGGTATCGAGCAAGCATGTCTGCTCGAATAATTTCGAGCGCAAATCCAACATGGGGCTTCGCGTTTACGTAGGGTAGGGTGGTCGTAATATAGTAATTTGCCATGTAGCTATGCTAACAGATGTAGGCTCGAGCTACTAGAGTTAAGTATGAAAAACTTTAGGGCTTTTTTAATAAGTCTTCAGCATCAACTTGAATATCTTCATCAGCTTCGTGAACACGTACTGGCTCTTTTCGTTTTCGTCGCCAGACAATAAATCCATAGACACTAGCCGCTACGACAACCGCCAAAACAATTGCCGGTATAAACGATAGATTTGAATCTGCTTCAGCAACAACATCAACCGCGTCATTCTGCAATAAACCTACTCCGACCGTGCTTGGACCCCAACTAGCCGAACCCAGTGCTAACCGCCAACGGGTCATTTCTTGTAGTGGAGCAAGTGAGCCTAAGCGGTAGGCGTTACCACCGTCTTCATAGCCAACACCATCCACAACTGCACCGGCAAGCATGGTTATTGTCGTTTTTGTAAACGATAGCCCAGGAAGTAGTAAATACTTGGTTTGAGCTACCAATGGAATGAAGTCGTCGGGCAGGTCAGGTGTTTCGTTTAAAGCCAGTAGCTGTACCGTGTTATGGTTTTTTGGAGGTTTTTCGCTATCAATACCGCGGATAAATTCGGCAACATGAAACCCGTCACTAACCCCAAATTGCTCATACATTGTGTTCATTGCTGGATCAGCTGTCATCCAGCCTGTGCCCGGCAAATATACTTCCGCCCAATAATGTTGCGTTGGATTTTCTAATGCTTGAGCGCCGTTATGGGTGAGTGTTCCAGCAATTAACCGAGCAGGTAGGCCGCTAGCTCGAACATCGGCAATAAAACTATTCAGTACATCCAGGTAGCTATCGCTGTTAGTTTGGCTTGCTGCTTCAGTCGCTGCTTCATACAGTGTTTCAATAGTTGCTTTGGCCGTGTCCTGGGTTTGTTCTTGCCCGCTAGCCCATAAACCAGTCTGAGAAACATACGCTTCAAGGGTGCCCGGGACTTCATCAACTCCACGATCGTCATCAATTGCATAGCGCACGCTCCGCACAGTAGCAACTGCCGATGCTTCAACCTTAACGGATCGTTTTGGCCCCAAATTGTACATGGCAATTATATTGCCGTCGGTGTCTAAATGAATCGTTGTCGGCTTAGGGCTAATGTCCTCAATATGAACTACTTGCTGATTAGTGTCTGGCGCTAATACAACTTGCTTAGTTTGCCACCAAAAACTAGTGTTTTTTAGCTCTTCACTCCAGTTAAGTCGATAACTTTGGGTAGTAGCAAAATCTAATAGTACTGACGTGGTGCGGGCTTCGTCGAACCGAAAAACATAGGTCTGCATGCCGCCACCAACACTCGAATCATCGGCCTGCGTGCCTATTGCGACTGGCACTCCAAGGGTTAGTGGGGCAGTGATTTCTACCTGCTCAGTCACGTTCTGAGTGCTGTAATCTAAAGCAGCCACAGCGATGGTTTTCAATTCCCCATCTCCCAGCAACGACGTTGTGTCGTAGCTTAATTCGGCTTGCCAGCTAGCACTTGGAGGAGTGAATAAAACCTCGACAATATCGACTGTAAATGGGCCACGCTGTACTTGAGTTGCTTCAAGATCATACTCAACCGCAGTACCGTCAATCTCAACGCTCAGATTATTAGCTTCCTTCGTAGGCAGCGGAAAGCGAACCACGCCGTCTCCTGTTGATGCAGCTTCAACAGTCTGCACGACAGTCTGGGTGTCGTCTTCTGCAATAGTTATAGCAGTCGTAATATCAAGACTAGAAAGCTCAGCGGCATGCACCGATTGGTTAAAACCACCAAAAGCTAGCAGAAAAACAAAGGCCGTAAGAAATTTTTTCATTATGTATAGTCTAAACCAAAGCACAACCAAGATAAACTAAAGCTTTACAGCTTTTCAGCCAAACTGCACCAATCATCTACAGAAAGCTCTTGGGCTCGAACATTTGGACCCCATCCTAAACTTTCTATTATTGTAGCTATGTGGTCTTTTGGCATGTGCAGCCCACCGCTTAACGAATTAACTAGTTTTTTACGTCGTTCACCAAAACCAGCTTTAACGACTCTAAAAAATTGTTTGTTATCAATATCATCGCGAGTGGGTTGTGGAATTAGCTGCACAATCTGTGAATCTACTTTTGGCGGAGGAGTGAATAACCCGGCAGGGACTTCTGGACCCAAACTACAATCAGCATAAAACTGAGCGGCTACGCTCAATATCGACATTTTGCCAGGCTCAGCCACAATTCGCTGTGCCACCTCCTTTTGGATCAGTAGTCCAATTGCCGTTGGTTGATTTTTTAGCTCCAGTAAATTACGAATTAACTTAGATGTCAGGTAGTAGGGGATATTGCCAACAACCTTAAAGTTTTTAAATTTACTAAAATCAAACTGCAAAATATCTTCGTTTACAATCGAAATATCCTCAGTACTAAACTTTTTCTGTAAATCGGCAGCTAACATACTATCAAATTCAACAG
Source organism: Candidatus Saccharibacteria bacterium (assembly GCA_012965045.1). Taxonomy (NCBI): domain Bacteria; phylum Candidatus Saccharimonadota; species Candidatus Saccharimonadota bacterium. Next base: position 530,712 of record DTSZ01000001.1, read on the forward strand.
CAGTAACTGTGGCCCCACGCGACAGTAACTCCTCGCTCAAAGTTCCTAAGCCGGGACCGATCTCAATTACCGTATCGCCAGCTTCTACCTGCCCAGCATCCGCAACAGCCCGCAAGCTTGGTTCGTCAAACAACCAGTGTTGACCAAGTGACTTATTAGGCATCGCCAAATTTTCCAAACCACTCTTCTGCGCGTTCAATAATCTTTCTTTGCTGCTTCATTGGTCCATCAAGTCGTTCTTTAGCTTCCTTAAACGTAAACCACAATGCTTCGTCATGCTCTGGATCAATTGGCTTATCTAAATCGTTCTGCCATTCAAATAAGTAATAGTGGGTGGACTTTATCATGGGGAATTTTTTTAAACTCAAAACTCTATCTTCCTGCGCTCCTAGATATGCTAATGGCTTTGATGATGTTGCGGTTTCTTCAGACACCTCCCTTGTGGCTGTTTGCTCAAGGTTCTCGCCGTTTTCTACAGTTCCTTTTGGTAAATGAAACTCTGGTCCCTCAATCTCATGCTTTCTCAATAAGATAGCCTCTTTGATTCCACCATTCTCTCTAAAAACAAGCCCCCCGGCTGACACGTGAAAAGGGTTGTTTGGATCTGCATGAAGACTAATTAAGCCAGACGGTCCATTCATAGTTTTTTGTTGCCCACTTCCAAACCATTCCTCAGCCCGCGCAATAATATCTTCTTCTTGCTTTGGCTGTTTAGATAATTTTTGTATAGCTTCATCCGCCGGCAACCAAACCACCTCATCATGTTCATCATCCATAGCATCTGCGTCACGATCTATATACTCCATTAAGTAGTAGTGAGTTGCGCGGTCGATAGTAATATGAATCGTAAAACTCCGCTGAATTGCGCCCAAATAAGCAATTGGTTTTGCAGTTATACCTGACTCTTCTTTAACTTCGCGAAGAGCCGCTTGTTCTAGATTTTCATCACCATCTACTCTGCCTTTTGTTAGGTTGTAGGTTTCGGTGTCTGCATCAAATTTATAGCCTCGTCGAATTAAAATTGCGTATACGCGTTGGTCGTTTTCTACTTTATATACAACACCGCCAGCATTTACTTGATACGGCCAGTCTGGTGATGCGTGTAAATTTATTGCCACTTAATCCTCTAAAGTAAGTAGCGGTAGCCCAATTTCTGGATCAATCTGACGCTGCAACGATTTATCAAATGTTTGAATGTAGACTTCGCAGGTTCCACCGACAATCAATTCATTAATATGACCGCCGCGTGGTTTATTGTTGCTGTCGGTAACGACACCGTGTAAATGCAGCGCTACTTTATCACCAATTCGCGACACGTTACCTTGCAAACTAACCAGCTCGCGTACGTCCTTAACAGATCTAAAAATATACTTTTTCCTGCTCAAGTTGTAATAACCAACTCGTGCTTTGGTGGCTCCGCCGATGCCACTAATCCAACCCGCTTCTACACTATTCTGTTCACAAAATTCAGTTAGTTTTTGCACTAACTCCTCACCTAATTCGAGTCTAATCATCCAGCCAGTCGGTGTTTGCGTCGATTTCATATATTAAGAAGAGTATAACAGGATTCATCCACAATCATTACTCTGCTACAACACATTCCTGCTCTTTACACAATAATTTCGACATGCTCAAAAAAATAAAAAAAACCACTCCCCTGCCCCAGCTTGTAAAAAATTATTTTAAAATAGTTATTAAATAGTTATTAAATTATTTTAAATTAATTTTAAACTTGTTTTAAAATAATTTTTTTAGTACAATAGAGCAGTAGTGATGCAGGCGTGAGACTCAGGGATTACTCCCCTACTTCACACAAACAAAAACCCCGTTTGGGCGCAAAAATATGTAACCGTTTTAATCCCTATTAAGAAATTAATTGTTTAGGAGCACTTCCCTCTATGGGTCGATCAACACTCGAAAACCGTAATCAACGCACGTTAACTAAAACCGCCAGCGGCAGCTATGTCCTCACCCTGCCAATCGAACTCGTCCGCGAACTTAACTGGAAAGACGGACAAAAAGTACAGGTCAGTAAATCTGGTAAAAAATTAGTGGTGGTTGATTAAGCCAATTTCCATAAATATCTAAAAAACTGCTGTCTTAGCACTGCACTTGGAAAAGTATGGTCTGCCTATTTCTTTGCATTCTAGAAAAAAGGTAGTGTCTTCATACACCCCTCCAGTTACAGATTCCAAATTACCATCATTGCAGCCATAGTAATTTCCAAGGTCACCATATGCTCTACCGACAGCACCACTTCTAAGTCTGCAAATTATATTTTTATCGTTATCTAAAACAACCAACCATGGCAAATCTTTATTATTACTATTATCTGTTTCTTGCTCCTCGCCGATGGTAATAAAACGCCTTTCAATGTTTTCGCTAGCAACTTTAATCACAACATCTTCTTTTGAGTCTTCTATGTTATTCGGGCAATAGAGGGTCTCTACCTCTGCCCCAATATTTTCTATGATGAAACAAGGATCATATAAAAAATTTTCATCAGTAGCACATCGGTACGCATCGGATCGCCCAGAGAGCAACGAACCCCAGCAAAGCTCTCCGTTCGAAAAATCACTCACAAATGAATCGGCGGCAGGTGGAGAGTAATTAACAATCTCAGTTTGAACAGGCTCTGAAAACCTAGTTTGTATTTTATTTAGTTCGTTTACTGCAGCAGGCAGTGAAACTAGAAATGCAAGTATAGCAACCGAGAAGTTGAGTATGTTAATTCTTTTTTGCGTCAACATTATTACCTACACTCCCAAAGGCCAGCAGAACCATCTCGCCACATTCCCATTGTGACGTTCGCATTCGCAACAGGGTCAAACACTGAAGCACCTTCATAACCGTACTTTGCTGCACGTGCTGGCCAATAACCTTCAACATGTTGATACAAACCGGATGGATGTGTCCCTGTTGAAGGTTCCGTATAGTTATAGTTGACTGCGTAAGGATTGAATGTACTTTCACAGCGTGCAATACGAATTGCACGCTCTAAATCTATGTCGTATTTAGATGCAGCATCTTTTATGATGCGTAATATATCTTGATCCGCTCCTTGCGGGATCTTGCCACCGCGAACGATTACTTTATGCTGAACCTCTTTAACAATCGAATCCGAAACCAGCTTTCGCGATACTTCTTGGCCGTTATGCAGACTCACCTCGTAAGTTACGAGTCGAGTTCCGTTTTCGCCGGCTGATTTTTCTTCGTACAGCCCAAATGGTTTGTTGTAGTCTGTAATGGTTTTTACTTCAAACGGAATAGATTCTTCAATACTTACAACCTGGCTGCCAACCCGAACGATTTCTATGTTCATACTCTCTTTTACATGAGTACCAAGACTTGGACGAGTAAAATCTTGATCGCGCAGCGTTATACCGTATTCATCTAAAACTTGCTGGACTGTTTTAGTATGTGTACGCGCGTCAACAGTTTGGCCGTCGACAACAATCTTAACCTGAGTTGCTTTGTCGATAGTAACCTGATTACCAGCAAAGTCATGCAGCAGAAAGTCGTCAATTACCGACGCCGTTACAATGTCTTTACTGTGCAGGTCAAACCCAGCATGCTCCGCCACCAAGCGAGGGTTATGATATGCACTGTGCACCACTGTAGTTTCGCTCCCGTCAGACACTAAAACAGGTTTGGCTCGATAAACATTTATGTTGAATGTGGACAGGTTAATTGCGGACTCTTTAGCTGGCTCTACAAGGTCCCCTTCTTGAAGAGTAATTTCCATTTTTTCAAGCGCTTCACCAACAGTTGCTGCACTCGATACGATTGTTTCGTATTCGCCGTCGGCATAGACAGTGATAAGGCTTTTGTCGGATGCAACGAGTTGCTGGCTATTTGGGTATACAAATAAACTAATGGCAAGTGCAAACAAGCAAATCCACAGTGCAGGCGACCGCAAACTAGATCGAATCAGGTGTCGAATTATTGTATCTACCCTTTTATTATTTAAGCTGTTGATGTGAGTTGGTTTTAACGTAGGATTTTTTTGTTGTACTAATCTTAGCTGGCTTAGCGTTTAACCTCAAGGGTTTTCATCACAACATCTACTAGTTCGTCACGGCGACGCGGAACTCCTTCAAGTTCGAACCAACGGGATTCCCTAATTTCTGTTTTATTGGCCTTATATTTAAGACTGTCGATAGCGGTGGCATAGACTACATACGACTCTTTATACAATCCGAATTGTTTTTTTTCAGTACTGAACCGCGTTAATTTGTTGTCGCCGATATCAATACTAAGCTCTTCTTGTATTTCTCGTTTAGCCGCTGTTGCTGGGCGCTCGCCTTTTTTAAGCCCGCCGCCTGGTAGTGTCCAGTTGTCATCGCCTAACCGATTTTTTATTAGTAAAATGCGTCTTTCGCAAATAAGCGCAACCCGAACACGGCGTGTTGAAAGCGGCACAATAGATTGGGCCAACCGAACACATTTGTAGGTAATAGCATAAATACTCATATTTTTTGAAGGGGCGCGAAGGCAAGGTTTAATGTCTTTTTACCACCGCGGCTGAAGTTAATTGTAGCAACTTCACCGTCTAGCTCCACAACTGTTCCACTGCCAAAAACTGGGTGCATAACCGCCTGACCAGGCAAGATATCAATTTTAACTTCTGGTTCGTAGTCGGGTGTTGGTTGGTTAAATTGCGGCAAAGCTGGCGCATTGGTCTGGGCGTCAATTTCACTTAAAAAGCGTGACGGTGGATTGTGCTGCGATGTGCCATACAGCAACCGTGAAGAGGCATGAAACAGATGTAATTCTTCCTTAGCCCGAGTCATGCCGACATAGCACAAGCGACGCTCTTCTTCCATTTCTTCAACGTCATATAAAGCTCGGCTGTGCGGAAAAATGGTTTCTTCCATTCCTGCCATAAAAACCACCGGAAACTCTAAGCCTTTAGCGGCATGCAGAGTCATTAGTGTTACTGCATCGGCATTTTCGTCATAGCTATCGATATCGCTCACTAAAGCAACTTCTTCTAAAAATCCGGCTAAGCCGAGGTCTTTATATTCGCGAGCCACAGAAATAAGTTCTTTCACGTTTTCTATGCGGTCTTGAGCTTGCACACTGCCGTCGTCTAGAAAATCAAGATAGCCCACTCTGTTTACGGTAAGTTCAACTAATTGATCGAGTGGTGTGTTTTCGGCGTGCAGAGCCTTTAAATTAGACAGTGTTTGCGCAAACCCCTCAAGGGCAGTAACTGCGCGGTTTTGTAAGCCTGGAGTCTGAGCTACGTGGTTGAGTGCCTCATGCAGGGTAGTTGGTGAGTCAAATTGCAGCCCTAACGCACCGCTGTCTTGGACACTCGAACTGTCGATCCAATTAAAAAAACGCTGCAAACTTGTTTTGCCAATGCCGCGGGTCGGGACGTTGACCACTCGCTCAAAACTGGCGCGATCGTTGGGCTGATGAATAAGCCGCAAATAGGCTAAGATGTCTTTGATTTCTTTTCGTTCATAAAAACGTGTACCGCCAACAATTCGATAGGGAATGTTATACCGCACAAACGATTCTTCTAGCGTTCTGGACTGAGCGTTGGTGCGGTATAAAACTGCATAATCATTAAGTTTTCGTGCTCCGAGATCATTGTGAGAGCGGATCATACGGATCATCATTTCACCTTCGTGGCGTTCATTCATTGCTTGGTGAACTTGCACCGGCTCACCCACTGCACCATCTGTCCAAAGCTTCTTTTTGGAACGCTGCTGGTTCTTGTCAATAATCTGATGAGCTGCGTCTAAGATTGCTTTAGTAGAACGGTAATTTTGCTCTAACTTAATGACTTCAACGTCTCTATAGTCGCGCTCAAAGTTAAGAATGTTACGAAAATCAGCACCGCGCCAACTGTAAATACTCTGCCAGTCATCGCCGACAACACAAATATTATTGTGTGCTCGTGATAATAGTTTGGTCAGCTCATATTGGGCGCTGTTGGTGTCCTGATATTCGTCAACCATAATGTACTTAAATCGATCTTGCAGGGTGCTGAGCGTTTTTGATGATGTTTTAAGTAGTCGCACGGTCTGCATAATAAGATCGTCAAAGTCCAGTGCGACAGCGTTTTTTAGAATTTGGGTATACACCGGAAACACCTGCGCTGCTTTTTTTTGAGTGGGTGTAGAAGCGGTTGACTCATATTGGTGGGCGTCGATTAATTCGTTCTTTGCTGAACTGATTAAATTACTGATTGAACGGGCGCTGTATTCTTTTTCAGATATTCCCACCACTTGCATGGCTTGCTTGATGGCACTTTGCGAATCAGAGGAATCGTAGATAGTGTAACTACGCGGAATGCCGATCTCTTCACCAAACTCACGCAGTAAACGAACACAAATACCGTGGAAGGTCCCTAAATACGGCATAAAAGATCGCCCCATGTTTTCACTCATGCCTAAGAGTTCAGCAACTCGTTCGCGCATTTCACCGGCTGCTTTATTAGTAAAGGTCACCGACAGTATTTGGTTAGGCTGTATGTGTTTTTCGTTGATTAAATAGGCAATTCGATGAGTAAGGGTTTTGGTCTTACCGCTCCCAGCGCCAGCTAGTATAAGCACCGGCCCTTCTGTTTTCAGGACAGCTCTTTGTTGGTCTTTGTTTAATTGACTCAAGTAGTCGTGCATTAGGGACTATTGTAGCAATTCGTATGCTATTTGGCCGTTGTAGTTACTACAGTTGTGTATAAGCGTAATACGCACCCGCGATTGCACACAGTACCACTACTAGTACAAGGGTTTTGCCGAGCGGGAAGCTTTTTTGAGCACTAACATTTTTCGGCCCTTTTTTAAGTTTTTTGGGGTCGATTTTGTAATTTTTTTGGGGCACGGGTTTAGCGATTCTAGCGTTTTCATGCTCTGCAGGTTTGGCTGCTTGATCCTCGCCAGTCTTAGCTAGTTCGGCCACTGTAGGCTGTGAGTACGCAGCTGTCGCTGAGTTAGTTTCTGGCTGCTCGGCAGGCATAGATTCGTCGGGCTGAGGGTCGGCTGTGATTTCTGGAGTTGACGTAGCATCACTGACTGGATCTTCAGCTGGTTTAGTAGAAATGGGTTCGATTATATTTTTTCGTACAACTACTGGTTCATCTGTAGCGGCCTTAGTCTCTTCAGTCTCCACAGCCTCCTCAGTATCATCGCTATCATCTTGCTCATCGGCCTCATCGACAATTATTTTCGATGACGTTTTTTTAATTTCTACTGGCTCGCTAGCCTCTACTGACGCTTCTGGTTCTGCATTCACCTCTGTATCTGTTTCAGGTGTTTTTTCGTCAGATGAATCACTGTCATGAGAGTCTAGCTGCTGGGCGGCTTGCTCGGCTAGCTCCTCAACGCTCGATTTTCCTGGCTCAATGTTCACAACTTTTTCTTGTGTCGACTCTTCGCTGTCATCAACACTTACTGTAATCTTTTTTTCTTCACTAGCCACCCTAGACCTCCTTGGTACTTAGAATCATGTCACCAAATTGTTGATAATTTAGACTAGCGCCACCGATGAGCGCTCCATCGACACCAGAAATTTTAAGAATGTCTGCGATATTAGAGGGATTAACACTTCCGCCATATAAAACTCTTGTGTTGGTAGCAACGTGTCCACCAAATACTTCTCGAATGTTGTCTCTGATCACCCTAATTGCCGACTTAATATCGTCAGGTCGAGGCACAAGACCGGAGCCTATCGCCCACACTGGCTCATAAGCAACGACAAAACCATTGGCAAGATCTTGCGGTGTTAGCATGGTGAGCGCCACGTTAATTTGGCTATGGAGAACTCTGTTGGTAAAGCCCTCTTGCCTGTCTACGATAGATTCACCAACGCACAAAACTGGCACTAAGTCATGACGAACAACCGCAGCAAGCTTTTTAGCTATTAGGTCGTCTTTTTCGCCATAAATATGTCGTCGTTCAGAGTGACCAATAATTACGTAGTCAACAATGCCCTTTACCATTAAGCCAGATGTTTCGCCGGTATGGGCTCCTTCGTCAAATTGGCTGATGTTTTGTGCAGCAAGCTTGATGGAGCTAGAGTGAAGCTGTAATTTTAGTGGTTGCAGACTAATGAAACTTGGTGCAATTACTACCTCGGCTTCGCGCGGAAAGTGCTCTACGTACTTTTCTAATCGAATCAAAAAGTGGCTGGCTTGCTGCACTGTATTGTGCATTTTCCAGTTAGCTATAATCAATTTTTTAGGTTTGCCCGCCATATCTTACCCCTAAGTGTAACTGCTTATGCTTGAATATTCTAGTTATTGACGAAGCGCTTCCACTGCTGGCAATTTTTTGCCGCTCAATAGTTCTAAGCTTGCGCCGCCGCCAGTTGAAACATGGCTAAATTTATGAGCAAGTCCAGCGTTATTTACAAATTCAGCAGTATCACCGCCACCTACAATTACTTCGGCATCAAGATTCGCTAGAAATTGAGCAACTTCAATTGATCCTTTAGCGTAAGCTGGATTTTCTATATATCCCAATGGCCCGTTCCAAATAACTGTTTTTGCTGTTGCCAGCCGTTGTTTGGTTTTTTCAATGCTGCGATGTCCGAAATCTAAAATTAAATCGTTATGAGCAACATGATTCACGGCAACTTCTCGACGATGAGTATCATTAACACCTATTCCTACAGCTACGTCCTGATCTGGTAGTACTAATTGTGTTTTTTGTTTACTGAGCCGTTTTTTAATGGCTGCGAGCGTAGATTCCTCGCCTTCTTCGAACACACTCGCGCCTATTTCTAGCCCACCAAAACTACTGTCTTGCAAGAAAGTATTTGCCATTGCCCCGCCGACAACCAACAGATCCGCTTTTGCGATAAATCGTTCGATCATATCTATTTTGTCCGCGATCTTAGCTCCGCCAATAATTGCAGCAAATGGCGTAGCAGGATCATCAATGACTTGTGTGAGTGTTGTAACTTCTTTTTCTAGTAATAGGCCCCTGTAACTCGGCAAAAGTTTGGCTATAGCATCAGTGGACGCAACCTTCCTATGGGCCACCCCAAAAGCATCCTGTACAAATACCTCGCCGAGTTTTGCCAGTTGTTTTGCAAACTCAACGTCATTGTCGGCTTCACCCGACCAATTACGAAGGTTTTCGTATAGAATAATTCGCTGCGCACTTGGCGAATTGTCAGAAATGTCTGTCCGAAACTCGACTTTTTCCGACAAAAGATCTTCTAGTACATCTTTAACTGACCGAAGTGATTCGTTATCTGCAAGCTGGCCTGGAGTTGGTCGGCCTAAGTGAGCAATAAGTGCTAAGCTGTTATTGTGTTCTAATAGCTGTTGTATGGTGGGTATAGCAGCTTTGATTCGAAAGTCATCTAATACCTTACCTTCTGACGAAATCGGAACATTAAAGTCAACTCGCACTAAAACTGTTGAATTTTGTACGTCCTGACAGTTTTGCATTGTGTCTGCGTTCAATTAATTAACAGTAAACTGTTCAACGCGGAGTCCGTCGATTACAGATTCGTTTACAGCAGCTTCCCCGCCGACTACAAACAATTGAACAGCCTTTAGTCGTTTTAGTTCTTTTGAAGTTCGGTCTGAATACGTGCTGTTGTTAACAAGTAAGATTGGTAAGCCGCCGCTTCCCTGAGATAGCACGCTAGCACTCAACATGTCTGGTGCTGAGTAACCGTTTACGATTACGGCTGAGCCTTGGTGTGATAGGTAATTGCGGCGTGATACAGCCACGGCCGTTTCTAGTCGTGATTCACCAGCAAGTTGTGCAATATCTTTATAGCGGAAGAACTCAATACTAGACATGTCTTCACATTCTTGGGTAGTTGATGAAAATCCAGGTCGTCCTACTGGAGCGGCAATGCCTTCAAGAGCTGGAACGTCAACCGCTTCCGGGCCACCAACCACAATCACTTTTGTGTCGTTAGTACCGAGTCGACAAATTTCATTTATTACTACGTCTTGAGCGCTGTCTTTGTCGGTAATTAAGACTGGAACATTTGTGCCATTATTGGCAATCATTATGTCAGCGTACGATGATGCTGATGCTAAGTAGATAACATCTTGTGAGCCGTCAGATGGGAAAAGTTTTCGAGTGATTTTAGTGGCAGTTTCATAGCGGTTTGCCCCGCCCAAACGCGACTGTTTGCTGCTTGAGGTCGCCAAAGCATCGGCGGCATTTGCTTGGACAGTGACAGAGACAGCAGCAGAGCCACCAACCGTAATCAACTCTGGACTGGTATTTGCTCCAGCAATTCGCTGTAATTCTGTTCGTGTTTCTGTTGGTAATGTATCGGCCTCAACCAGTAGTATGGTCGTAGAACCGTTAGCAAAGCTCGATGCTAACCCCATATCAATCTCTGAGCCGCCATTTACAATTACAACCCGGTCAATAGCCCCTGGGTTTGGAAATGTTTTCTTAGACACGTCGGCTGCGGTTGCATAGCGGTTTGAGCCACTGTATCGATATGGAGGGTATGCGTCAGATTCACATAAACCTTCTCGTACACAGCTGTCAAACTCGGCTATTTGCTCGGACTCGACGTCATTTACAGATGCTTCATCGGCAATATTTTGCGATACTTCAATTTCAATTTGTTCTAATCGTTCATCGGTTAAAACTGTGTCAGCATCCTCAACGTATTTTGAGGCTTGAGTCACAAGCTCGCTTGGTGCAACCGCTTCTTCAATTGTTGCATCGACAGATGCTGGTAGGTTTTCAGATAGGTTTGCATTGCTGTCGTCGGAACCACCCAGCGTAATAATGCTGACGATTCCCGCCACTACCACAAGTGCAGCAATACCTATAACGACAAATTTATTATTCTTTTTATTTGTTGGCTCAGGACCAGACGGAACTCCACCAAAGTTCTGTGTTGGCACATTTTGATTATTTGGATCCATTATGTTTCCTATTTTTTAGCTTATGCTTAATAGTGTGCCAGTAATTTCTATAATTGCAAACTCTTAAGATAGGCGTCGGACTTTAATGGTGTCGGTTCCGCCAATTTCGCCAGGATATTTACCAGACGTAATAACCACCACATCGTCTTTAGCAAGAATGTCATTTTTGCGAAGCCAGTCTGTCATGCGCTCCCCCACCTGTCGGCTTTGAGCTCGAACGTAACTTTTACCGCCGTAAACTAGCGCCAGTTGGTTAGCAACTTGCTGGTCGTGGGTAACCATAATAATCGGCATATTTGGTCGATGGCTAGCAAGGCTACGGGCTGTGTTGCCGCTTGCGGTCTCGGCTACAATTGCAGCTGCTTGCACTTGGTGCGCTAATGTCATAACAGCAGAGCTGATAGAACTTTGAATCGAATGATCTTCATCAATTAAATAGCGTGGCTCGACTGGTGCGTTGTCTTCGGTATAGCGAATAATTCGCTTCATATATTTTATAGAATCTTCTGGAAAATCACCGCTGGCGGTTTCGTCGCTTAACATAACGGCGTCTGTGCCCAAAATAACCGCCGTAGCGACATCTGACACCTCGGCCCGGGTCGGCGACGGAGCGTCGGTCATGCTCGCTAACATTTGAGTAGCAACAATACTGACTTTGCCGTGCTTCTGACATAAACCAATAATTTGTCGTTGCACAATCGGCACAGATTCTGGCTCGGTTTCGGTAGCTAAGTCACCACGAGCGACCATCACACCGTCAGACTCTTTTACAATTTCTTCAAGGTTTTGCGTGGCAGCTTTAGTTTCCACCTTAGTAATTACTTTAGCGTTGGAGCCAAGTTTTTTAAGTTCTTTCTTTAAAAGCCGAACGTCGTCGGCAGTTTGGACAAAGCTAAGCGCGACGTAATCTACGTCGTGTTCTTGACCAAAGCGAAGGTCTTCACGGTCTTTTTTAGTTAAAATGTCGCCTTCAAGATCGGTGTCTGGTAGGTTGATTCCTTTTCGACTACTAAATTTACCGTCATTTCGAATTTTGGCCTTTATAACACCGTTTTTTACATGCATAACTTCGGCATGCACCCGACCGTCGGCGATCAACATTCTGTCGCCAGCTTTTACTTTTTGAGTTAAGTCATATTGAATTGGAAGCTCATCGCTATCTTCAGCCTGTTCTTTTCCATACACACAGCTAATTGTGTTGCCAGCTTTTACTTCTATTTCGTCATTTAGTAGGCCAAAACGAATTTTTGGACCTTGTAAATCTTGTACAACTGCCACTGGTTTGCCAACAGTGCGGGCAGCGCTGCGTATCCAGGCTATTTGTTGAACTCGCTCTTGAAATGTACCGTGCGAAAAATTAAGTCGAATACCGTTTGCGCCGTTTTTAATCAGATTCTCAATCGATTTTCTGGAATTGGTTGACGGACCAACCGTGGCTAAAATTTTTGTACGTTTGTAGGAATGGATTGGTGTTTCTTTACTCATACTTTGTAGTCTACAAGGTAACGATTTTAGTATCTAGTTAAGTTTTTTGCTTTTTACTTTTAGGTGTACGTAAGTCAACGCAATCGCTCCAAGCGTTAATGCGCTAATAGCTAGCTGAATGCTACGATCTTGCTCGGCTCTATCAAGCGTGCCGCAATCGTTTAAGGGCCTTTTTTGTTCTGAATATTCATTTTCCCAGTCAATTACGGTGTTTTCTGTCTCGCAGTTTTGAATCTCACATTCAATGGTGTCTTCTTCGCAATAAATAACACTTAGAGCCTGCGTCGGCGAATAGATAGTGACTACAATGAGCAATGAAACGAGTAATTTAAGCATGAGGTTAGTATAGCAGCTAGCGTTTAGATGCGGGCTCATACATACAGACAGACACCTGCACTTGGTGGTTAGAATCTTTGCTTTTTATATGTCTACTGAAATATTAAAAAATACGATCTATCCACAGATTATGTAAAGAAATCAACAGAACCTTTACGCTCAGAAGCTTATAATGGTTTTTGAAATAAAGGGGGATTTTTAATGCATCATACCAATGCAGTTCGCACGAGCTGGCTTAAACTAACCGCCACTGCGACAACAGTACTGGCTTTAATGTTATCAATGACAAACTCGGTAGGAGCAACTCATTTAATTAATTATCAGTCAGTGCCGTTTACGCCTGATGAGATTTCTAATAACTGGGTAGTTGATCGAGCGACACCATCAGGTGGCCACGGGTCCGTTTCTTATGCTGATCGAGATAATGTAATGGAAATGAATATTGATGTTGAGAACAGAAGCGAACTTGGTGGATTCTACTTCACTGAGGGTTTGCAGCGCGACCTCGCTGACGAAACATTCGCACTCAGCAACGATCTATTTGTTGAATCCAGCTGGTCAGAAATTGATGTACGCGCTGGACTATGGGGAGTAGGAAACAATGCCGGTGATGATGTGTCAGCTTACCCAATAACAGAATTTACAACTGCAGGAGAAGGTGATTTCACTGGTTGGAGAGTATGGGACGGCGTGCTCGGAGGTTGGACAAATCTACCAGAAGTTGAATACAAATCAGATGAATGGAATAGTCTACAAATTATATTAAATAATGACACTCTGATGTTTGATCATTACATAAATGGCGAACTAGTTGCTGCAACAACCGCTGGTGACTCTGTTGATTTCGGATCAATAATCCTAAACAACTTTAACTACGGCTCAGAAGCATCTAACTACAGCGTTCATTGGAGTGAGTTTGCATTTGCTACTGATATATATGAATCACCAGTATCAAAAAACGAGTGTAAAAAAGGCGGATACGAAACGTTTGGATTTAGTAACCAAGGTCAATGTATTCAATACGTAAATACTGGTAAAGACAGTCGCTAAGTCGTCGCGTAACTCCTTAAAAAACCGAGCTAGCTAGAGCTCGGTTTTTTAATTGGTGACCCTAACCTGCCTGCCGGTAGGAAGGGAAAATATCTAACGATATAATCTGCGTAACTTTTCGAAGCTAGGAGGTAGCTTCTGTGAGAGCACTTGATTATCTGAACTCTAGAGTTCGTGCTCTCTTCGAGAGCTAACCACGAAAAAACCCACCGCAAGGGTGGGCATTTTCGTGGTGACCCCAAGGAGGATCGAACTCCTATTTTCAGGATGAAAACCTGATGTCCTAACCATTAGACGATGGGGCCAATTTACTCGGGAAATACTATCATTTTCACCTCTGTTTCGCAAGATTAAAAATTTACAAGCCAGCGTTGTCGATTATTATGTAGGTTATGAACAAAAATATAAAACTACTACTCACTGCCAACTATTGGCATACATTTGGCTTTACTCTGCTATCGCCTCTGTATGCCGTGTACGTAACACAGCAACTAAACGGCTCGGAATTCGAAATTGGCCTGTCCTACTCGGTCTATGGATTCTCGGCAGGCATTTTAATGATTATTGCGGGCCGTGTAGAAGATTCAATCTCTAAATACGCCAAACAGATTTTAACCTTTGGCTACGTCCTCTTAGCAATTGCTTCATTTGGCTATTTGCTGGTGGATAGCATTTACCAACTTATGTTTTTGCAAATGATATACGCAATGGCCGTTGCCATATACGTGCCTATGTCAAAAACCTTGTTCTCGAAACTGGAAGACGACGGCAAAGAGTCGTCAGAATGGGCGATCATGGATGGCGGCAACTTTTTAATTATCGGTTTCTCGTCTTTAATTGGAGGCTACTTATTGGCAAACTATTCCTTTGATGTGATCTTTATCGGCATGGGCATAAGCCAATTATTTGCAGCCCTATTAGTTTCTCGGGTGGCGCCTTCTAGAATATAAAGTCGAGGCAGTAGCTAATCAGTATATATGTTGTATCTAGCCCTTAAGGAGTGAGTGCCTCGGCATATTCAACAATAGAACGGGCTAAGTCTTGATACGTACGATTTCGTAAATTTCTATCTGTTATATCTGGTGTAGTTATTTGCAGCTCTGCCTGCTCTAAAACTGCTCCGGTATTTAGGGGTGGCAATGCTCCATTTAATTCCGCATTTCTCAACACCATAAATTTGTCGTAGTCTACTGTATCGCCTAATCGGCCCCGAAGTTTCATGCGATTAAATTCAGTCTGTGGGTCAGGTGCATGCACCCCAACAATCACACCCCTGTCACTAATAACACCCGCTGTGTCATCAGGATCTCGTAACCCATCAACTACACAGCCAATTGCATTAGCAGCTCGGGCCTCTTTTATAGCTTGCCTGTAAATAAAATCGCTACCGCGCTCTTGTTTTTGACGTTGCACAAACTCGCGCATACTATAACGATCTCCTTGATGATGACCGTATTCTTTTAAATACTCCCCTTTTAGCCAAGTACTATCAAAAAGCTGATAGCCATGTTCAACTTGGATTGCCTTAGATAGTTCAGACTTACCCGAACCGGGCAAACCAACAACTGCAATAATTGGAAACTCGTTCATAATAAATTATATAATATGTCAATAATCTATTCTGGTCAATTTCAAAGTTCGCTTAGAATTTGGCCTTTGGCAATAAATCGAAGAATCTCTTTGAAGTAATCGTAGGTATTATCAGGAAGTGACTGTTCATTAAACCAACCTATCTGCGTACACTTGTCTGGCTCGGCATTTACTACCTCGCCTTGCCAATTGGTGATTTCATAAAATAAGTCCAGTCGGTCTTCGTCAGAATCATCTACTAATCTATGCGAGACATGAACAAGGGTGATGTCGTCTTTGTTGACGCTTACACCGACTTCTTCTTGTAACTCGCGAACAACGGCATCGCTAAAATGTTCGTCTTTTTCAACATGGCCTGACGGAACAATATATTCGTTGTCTTTATAGCCAGTATTTTGACGCAGCAACATAGGAAATGTACCGTCTTCGCGCCGTAAAATCATATACACAGCAGCTATATGTGAGTGTCGTTTTGTCATTCTAATCTCGTTTCTAACTTAAACTATTTAGTTCTGTGCCTATATCACTTGGGCCTAAATTATCTAGACCGTTTTGATGAGAACTGCCTACCTGCTGTCTTCTTTCTCGGCGATTTTGTTGTTCCATGCCCACAGCCGCACTAAGCGCTCGTAAATCTCCGTCCGACAAATCTGGCACTGCCTCTATCGCGTCTGAAACCGACAGTATGTTTTTGTTTTGTGGTTCACCCATATTGCTTGAATTGTAGCAAAGCCCACAACCGCATAGCCAGGGTTTTTTTATATATGCCCTGCACCCAAAACAAATAGCTTTTTCCGCAGCTGTTATTCAATTATAATTAAGCTAAGCAATCATCCTCCGGGCCCTGTGCGCTTTTAAAACAAGCTTTAGTTTGTCTGTTTACGATAGTTCTAGCGGCGGACGGCCACGCTATCTACCAGCAAGCTCTTTTCTAAAAAATCCGTTCACCTCTACCAATCAATTCCTTGGAGCTTGTTTTAATGGATCCGACAATAGTTATTAATGAACGTGTTGATGTGATCGCCCTGTACCGTAAGGGCGGTGATATCAGTGCGCTCGCGTTCCCAGCCAAAATGCGCTACAACGGCCAAGATATAGTTTTTACGAAACTCGGCATGCGCCACCCTACAAGCAAAGGCAAGCGCATGATTCATGTGTTTGACGTGTCAGACGGAGTAAACGACTACCGCCTAGAATTTGATGCCGAAAACCTAACCTGGACGCTGGTAGCTATGATCGGGGGTGCATAGCTATGACACAACTTGATCTTAATACCGAAAAGCCAGCCGTAATGTGGATTGATTTAAATAGCGCGTTTGCCAGCGCCGAACAGCAAGCCCATCCGTCACTACGCGGTAAGCCCATGGGCGTGACCAATCGGCTGTCTAAAGAATGTTGCGTAATCGCTGCCTCATACGAAGCTAAGGCTTTGGGCATAAAAGTTGGTGTGCGTCGCAGTGAAGCGCTGGCTTTGTGTCCTGAATTTATTATGCTCGAAACCGACCCGCCCAAGTACCACAACGTCTATAAAAAATTACTTAACATCCTGCTCGATTATTCGCCTCATGTAAAAATGAAAAGTATCGATGAAGGTATTATTGATTTCCATGGCATGGAGAGCTTCAACAAAGGCCAGTCGCTTCAAGACATTGGCCATGAAATTAAACAGCGTGTGTACCGCGAAATTGGCGACTACACTCGCATAAATGTTGGTATTGCACCCAACAGGTTTTTAGCTAAAACTGCCGCTGGTCTACATAAACCAGACGGGCTTGATACCATTGACCACACTAATTTATTAGACGTCTACGGCCAGCTTGAATTGCAGGACCTAAATGGCATTGCCGACGGTTACGGCAGTCGGCTGCGTGCCTACGGAATCACTACGCCCTTGCAATTTTTAAATGCTCCTCAAAACCTTCTGCAAAAACGAGTATTTAAAAGTATTAATGGCCTGCACTGGTATCGTCGTCTGCGTGGCTATGAAGTTGACGACTACGACACGAACCTTGGCATGATTGGCCGGCAATGGGTGGTGGGAAATGTCACAAATAACGAAACGTACCTGCGCTCTTGTTTACATTTCTTAACCGAAACTACCGGCATGAAACTGCGGTTCAGAAACGTAGAGGCTCGTGGTGTTTGCGTCTGGCTGGCCTTTAATAATGGTGAGAGTTTTTACGACAAAAAAACCTATAAAACCACCTGTTATTCCAACCAAGACATTTGGCTAAGGGTATTGCGATTATTTGAAAAGCGCCCCACTCATCTTAAGGTGCGCACCATGGGGTTGTATTTGTATAATTTAGAGCCCTCTACGCGCAGTCAATTGAGCTTGTTCGAAGAGGACGCTAAAAAGGAATTTTTAACCAAAGCCGTCGATGAAATTAATGATTTTTACGGCACGTTCACGGTGTTTTCAGCCGACACGTTAACTGGTACCAAACATATTAAACAAAAAATACCGTTTGGCGGAACAGAGTATTTTAACTTACTACTAAAACGACAGTAATTGGACGCATTTTGCTAAACTGTGGGCATGCAAATACATTTTGATTCATACTCGGATGACTTTAAAACTAAATTACAACAATGGGCGCCTGAATGCTGGAGCGAGCTTAGACAAATACTGCCTCAGCTTCCAGAAAATATTACGTTTCATTTTAATAATCAGTTTTTGATCGAAAGCATTGGAGTAGGCGGATTTGCACTCAGTGATAATGAAATAGTCCTCGCTGCTGCAGTCGACAAACCGTTTGAAGAATTACAAAAAGAGCTACGAGCAACAATATTTCATGAAGGTTATCACCTGGCCCAAGGCTTTATTGGTAGCGACAAAGACTATGACATGACAGCCTTGCAAAACGGAGTATGGGAAGGTGCCGCTACGGTATTTGAACGAGAGTTTGCGGGCGTGGACCATGTATGGGGCAAATACGACGATGAATTTGTGAAACTATGGCTGCCGCAGGTAATTAGCCTTGGGACTAACTGGCACGAGACTGCGGCGAAATGGAAGTTTTGGGACCCAGAAACTAATACGTCGAATATTTTATACAGACTTGGCACCTCTATTGTCGATGAAGCTATCAAAAAATCTGGCCTAAGCATATGTGAACTGGTTGATAAAAGTGCTCAAGAAATAATTGATATTTCTAAGGTAAACACCTGATATACTCAAATAGAATATGAAAATAAATTTCGATAATCGATATACCCGTTTGTTTGTTTTATGGCTTTGCGGTGTGGCAATTTTGATGATTCCTTTGTTTTACATCGGCAAAACTATTGATGCACCGATACTTGGTCTACTTGGTTTTTCTGCACTTGTTTCGGGCATTGCTGTAAACTGGATATCGTGGAAAATATTCTAAAATAACGTCTGTATATATGAAACGTTCTGTGCGAAAACTAATTCAAAAAACCAAACATATAACCGCTACTCATTTTCATTTATTGGTCGTATTTTTGTTCCGTCAGTAAATAGTGAACTAAATTTTGTATAATACGTACATAAAGAGGTGTTTTATATGGCGAAAAAACGTAACAAAAAATACCAAGGCAAAGATGCCAAGCTTGAAAAGCCAAAAATTGTGCGATACAAGGTTGAAGACAAATCTAAGTTTCAACGATGGAAAGAAGACAACAAGCCTGAGTTAATTTTACGTGCAGTGCAGTTGGGCGGTATCGGGTTGTTAGGGTTGGTTATTTGGGGTCTTGTTTCGTTGATTTTTTAGCTGCCCCAGCTGCCGCTAAGCTAAACCTAAATCCGAACGTCGAGCCTTTTCCTTCGGTAGACTCGTAAATCATTGATCCACCTTGGTCTTTGATGACTTTTTGTGCCATGTATAGCCCTAGTCCCGTGCCATCAGGTCGGGCACTTTTGGCATTTTCTGCACGATAAAATTTTGTAAACAATTTGTCTTTGGCGTCTTCCGGTACACCGATTCCATTGTCTGTTACTTTAAATTCAAAGCTGTCTTCATTTAAAATTAACTCTACCTCAACACGCCCCTCTGCCGGTGTGTAGTAAATTGCATTGTCGATCAAATTCATAATTACCTGCCTGGTTTTGGTTTCGTCTAGTTGCGCATCAGGGAAGCGGTCTGGGGTGCGCACAGTTAATGCCTGGCTTTTAGCCTCGGCTGCACGCTGCAACTGCTCTACCTCACTCTTAATAACCTTCGCAAGGTTTACTGTTGTTTTTTCGATGATAAATTTACCAGTAGCAATTCGTGAAACATTTAAAAGGTCGGCTATTAAATACACCATTCTCTCTGAACTAGTGTAGGCGAGCTCAATAATATTCTGTTGTTTTTCTTGTAGAGCCCCGAAGTCACCTTCTTGCAGCATCGAAAGATAGCCCTTTATAGTCGTCAAAGGGGTTCTGAGTTGATGTGAAGCCATAGAAATAAAGTCGTCTTTGGCTTGGTCGAGCTCTTTAAGTTTTAGATTCTTTAAACGAAGCTCCTGAGTGGCTTTTTCTATTTTTAGCTCAAGTGTTTTTGTGAATTGTTTTATTTCTTCATAGCGCAGAGAGTTCTGCAATGCGATCGCTATCTCATCGCTAATAATATCGATAATTTGTAGGTCGCGAGCGCTAAAAGCATTGCCGCTTTTTTTATCACCAAAAATCAATAACCCTAATATGTTATTGTCTTGGTCCTTTAGCTTAGAAACAACAGCTACATCAGCTTGAATGAATGCATGCTTAATGCCGTTGACTTGATCCTCGATAAGATCAAGTTCAACTACTTTTTGCTGGTCGGTAAGAAACGTTTTTAAAAGGCCCTGACTTTCGGCATCTGGCTTCACCGCCCGCAAAGGATACTGCTCTAATTCTAAAAACCTAAGCTTTAACTGCGATTTCACCAGATCTATAACACCACGCTTTAACTCAACTACATCAAGTGACGAAACTAAGATATCATTCAATTTGTCGAACAGCTCTTGAGTGTCATAGGCGTCCTGATAGAAAAGTCTATTCGTACACTTATCGAAGAAAGAGCGCAGAGGCTGGAAAATTACAGCGCTTATAACAGCAAGTGCACCGTAGAGAATGTGGGGTGTTCTTGCAGTGTCATTAGCGTCAAAGAATAGGCTACCCAGAATAATCACTACAGCGATGTAGCCACCAAGCAACGTCACTAACAGCAAAGCATATGCAATTGACCTCGCTACAATTGCTCGGATTTCAAGCAAGCGATGCTTAATGATGGCGTATGCGGCAAAACTCGTAAATATAAGGGTGAAGCCGGGCCCAAAATTTATGAAGAAGGTAGTATTAAATATTAGAACTGCAATCAGATTTGTGGCTAGAATTGCACTAAGAGACAGCACTATGCCGAGCAATAAATAGCGCAGTTGCAGGCGGGTCAGTCCTCGGGATTTTCTGAATTTACTAAATAATTTAAACGAGCCAAAGCCGATTAGTACCACTGTTTGTAGAAGAAAAAGCACTATGCCAGGACCGGGAATTGGCGATACTGTCTCGGTATTTGTAGCATCAATGCCGCTAAAAACCAGCGGCGTTAATGTCAGGATCGACACAAAAACTGTAAAATACAGAGCCCATTTATACTTAAACGATGTGGCGGTAGTTTTATCCGGGAAAACACTCAATGTAAAAAAAGCCATAAAGTTCAGCCAGGCTGCAGAAAACATTACTATCCGAATAGTCGTAATTTGACTAAAAATTTCGAGAGACTGAACGGATAAGTAATTTGCGATGGACCATGCGGCGAATGCAATTGTAAGTCCAAAAAAAGATTTGTTAGTTACACTGCGTGGGTTCTTTATGAAAACACCGTAGCCTAGTATTAGGTTTACGAAAGCAGCTATAAAAAGTGATACAAGTTGTATGGTCATGCTTATGGTTCTTCCCAGTTATCATAGCATGCTGATATGCTAATAGCGTGACTGAAAAAATTGAAAAACTTATACAACTCGCGCGTCTTGCTCCATCGGTGCATAACACTCAACCGTGGCGCGTATTGGTCAAGGATAATACTTTGAATGTATCCGTTCATGAGCCAAGTGTCTTAGATCACGGAGACCCGACGCTACGGGAGCTGTGGTTAAGTGTTGGTTGTTTTATGTACTGTTTAGAGCAAATTAGCCCAGAATGCGGCCTCCAACTCACGCCGCTGGAAACACAAACTAGCAACCTAAGTTCTGTAGTTTGCACCTACACAATCAAGCAAATTGAGCCCACCGCACCGAAGATAAGCATACTATTGCAAACCCGCCGTAGTGATCGACGTTTATATGCCAAAGATCCACTTTCGAAAAAAAATAAATCTTTACTACAATCGCTTATTTGCCCTGAAGGCACGGCTGTTTCAGTCGTGGATGATAAAGTCATTCTCGCTAAAGCTGCTAGCCTTACAGCCACCGGACTTAGAATGGCCTTTTCCATGCCTGACTTTCGAAAAGAACTGTCAGATTTAATTATCGCTACTAATAGTCGGCAAAATACCGGCCTCTACTACTACGCCCTCAACCGTACTAGAGTAGGTGGGTGGATGGAAAAGCTCTCTATCCGAACAGGGATCAATACCCAAAAACTCGTCCAAAATGACTATGATCGAATCCTCAACAGTTCGGCTTTGGTGTTTATTTTAAGTGATGGTGACACCCCGAAATATTGGACTTCAGCCGGCAAGACATATATGGCAGCTAGTATCAAAATAGAGGATCTCGGTCTCGCCCAGTCAACTACAGCTGCACTGGTAGAAGCTGGAGATTTACATGAAGAAATTGAAAATTTGATCGGAACCAAAAATCGAATTCAGGCAGTAATTCGTATAGGAACACCTCGACATAACGGTAGACCTAAAAGGACTCCTCGTTTAAGTGTCAGCGAAATTTCTACATAGAATCAAGTGTGTCCTGGACCAGCTTAGTGTGTTTCTTGTGCTCTTTTCTATTCTTGCGCGAAGTAGCACCTGCGAGGAGTAGATCATCGAGATTGATCGAATACCTTCCAGTTTTTAGTGGTTGCCCAAGACAGATCATGCGGACAGCGTAAGCAAGAACGCCACCAGCTCGTATAGCTGTCACCCCAAGCTGTGGCTGAGTTACAAGTTTAGTGCCAATTTTGAGTAATGACTGCTGCATTCGGAGTGGTACATTTTTTGTATTGATAATACTGGTTGCGAACTTTAACCATTCGCGCTGTGTCATGTCTTTTCTTTCAAGCACTTTCTCAATATCACCAGCAAGGCCATGAAATAGCGGTAGATTTTCGTCAGTATCGAATCGTTCAACATCTAGCATAACTGAATCACCTAAATCAGTTACCATAAGCACAGGAATGCCTCGGCGACGAGCCTCAATACGCAAACGAATTTTTGTCTCTAAATCATCTACCTCATCGACAACCACATCTAAACTCCATGGATCTTCGAAAAATGATTTGAGATTTTTTTCTGTAATGCTTGGGTAAATAATAAGCTCTTGGTATGGATTCATTTCATAGAGTTGTCGCGCAATCACTTTTGACTTAACTTCTCCAATATCATGGACAGCGGCACGAATGCGATTAAGATTAGAACCACTAATAACAGCCCCATCTGCAATTTTAAGCTTATTAGATGTACCTTCGATAGCAATTGAGGTTGCCGCATTGCTGCCAACACTCATTCCCAGACACCCTACGCGGATATCGCTGAGTTGTTTCTGTTCATCTTGAGTTATTAAGTCCTTGTTTCTAATTGTCCTCATTTCGCCAAATAGTTCTTTGTTTAAAATATGTATGAGCTTCCCATTCCATGGAAAATACACCCAACTACCTTTTTTCCAGGAATCGACGCCATCATAGTGCTTATCGACATATTCTTTAACTGATGCTCGTTTCACTTGGATATTCGCTCGATAAACCTGAGGATTTCTACTGATCACAAGCTCTGCAAGCTGCTCATCGTAGTTATCATGAATAGATGTTATAGGCGTGGATGCCACAAATTTTAACAACTTTTTTTGATTTGCTTTGTCTGACACATCAAAGACGATCGGCTCACATGATGAAGTGTTTAAGGCTGATGCTGCAGCCTTTTGCAGCTCAGACGGCCATTCTTGATAATAATCAGTTTGAGTTATTTTTTGACTACCCACTACTACTCACCTCTCTTTAGCCAGCTATGTTTCACTGTACCGGAAAAAAAATCCGAATCACCATACGGTTTTAAAATAATATGCAGGTCAGCTTTATTACCGATCGCAGTTCTTAATTTCCTATATTCAGCATTTAGTTCTACTAACCGATCAGTAACTGCACGCTTAATTAAAACCGATGTTGATTCGTTAGGGGTAGAATTCGGGGCTAGCTCTACGACCACCTCTAAGTATTGATCTTGTTGAGGTGTGGTTTTTGTTATCATGCTAAATTTTCCGGTGGTTTGCCGTGCAATTGTATTGTCGAGCAAACCAGCTTTTATATTTTCTGGGTAAATATTGACTGCATAGATAGTAGCTGTAAAGTCTTTTCGGCCATTAATTGTTACATAAGGAAGATCTGACCAATCTTGAATATGACGCGGACTAATTTCGTTGAGTCGTGGCCCTAGCTCGGTCGCTAGCTCTTCGAAGTCAGTAAAAACCTTTCCTTTATCATGAATATTGTATCGAATAAGCGGAATTCCAGAATTAGTCGTAAACACTAATTCTTCGTTCACCTCCTCTATAAAACGCTTCTGGGGGTAAAAATTTACTAATGTCGGTTGAATATCAGTGCCGAATACTTGTCTGCTTGTCTGTAAGTCACTTGCAACTGCTTGTCGAATGTTTACCGACAACGGTGTTTCGTGCCCGATAATCGCCGCATCTGCGGTGCCATATATATTCACACTAAACTTTTGGATATTAGTTGCTCCAACCAGCTCTGCCATATGCGATCTCCAGTCTTCACTAAAGGATTCACCTGCAAATAAAAATTTTATTACATGATCGGTCCACTGTATGTGTTCTTGACCTTCCAAAACAATATCTCGAACAAACGGTGGATAACCAGCAATAATTATCTGGTCAAAGTTGTGCGCTAATTTACTAATTGCGCGGATTGCATCTTTTTTGTCGATCCCAGGAGTGATAACCATAAGGTCATTGGAGTTTTTTTCTGCTATTTTCATTGCTGAAAATAAAGTAAAAGATCCAGCAATCCACGTTCCCATTGAAAAACAAATTACAACCAGAGTACTTTTTTGATGAATATCTAGTATTTTTGTAAAGATCTGCTCATGAATCTCGGCTCCCTCTGCATGATGCTCCGCTCCACGTGGCCAAAAAAACGGCTCCCCTGAAGAACCCGAACTAACAGATATTATTTGGTTAGTGAAAAGCTCACCGTTCCAGCACAAATCTTTTAAAGGATATTGGCGTAAATAATTATCTTTATCAACTGGTGGGACGTTTTTGAAATCTTTAAATGTCTTAATTTTTTGCGGGACTATACTCTCCCTTGAAAGAAAATCTTTGTATGCGGGTATATTGTGGGCCGCTTTGTGGAATAACTCGACGGCCTTGGCGGAAGCGATTGTATAACGTGTATTTGTTTTCATGCCAGTGTTAAACTTATGTTTAAAGTATAGTAAAAACTAGCACAATACAATTAAAGCTATATAATCAAAGCTATAATTATGACTAAAATCGCTATAATCGAAGATGATATCGCAATAGTGCAGATGTATTTAATGAAGTTCGAGTCCGAAGGGTTCGAAGTCTATACGGCTGGCGATGGCGAACAAGGTTTAACGCTTATAAAAGACAAAAAACCAGATATTGTTTTGCTGGACCTTATGATGCCAGTTATGCGCGGTGACGAAATGCTGAGCCAGCTCCGAGCAGAAGACTGGGGCAAGGATGTTCCGGTGATCGTCCTTACGAATATGGGCGAAAGTGAAGCACCTGATTCAATCAAGAAAAACGGCGTATCTGGGTTTATTGTTAAGGCCCATATGACCCCTAAAGAGGTAGCAAATCTCGTTAAAGAAAAACTAAATATTACCTAGTATGGCAGACGATAAAGTTCAAAAACTTGAAAACTCTTCACCTGGCGGACTGAAAGGCTTGATCGGTTTGATACTGCTTGGGATTTTTGTCTTTATAATTTATTTTGCTTTTGTAAGTTCAAACGAACTACCGGCGGAAGAGTCACTAACACGTAGCCAGGCAGAAATCGCAGCAATCGCCGAGTTCAAAGAACTAACTACTGAAGAAACCACTGCCACTATAGAAACAAGCGAAGAACAGACCTGGCCAGATGGTTGTCTTGGACTGCCAGATGTTGACCAGATATGTACCCAGGCGCTGGTTGAGGGATACAGGATAACAGTAGTAAGCGATGAACATACAGCAGTATTTAGAACTAATTTAACTGGCTCAAACATAGCGCTGGAGTCCTTCGACGAAGCAAACTAATGGAACTTGCGTTTCTGCGAAAAAGCCAAGAAGCCGAGTCAATTTGGAGTTTCTATTTTACAAAACCGCCGGCGCTGCAATTTGAAGCTGGTGATTACGTAGACGTAGAGATCGAAACCAGCTCAGTCCTTGGCGACCGTCGGTGGCTAACCATATCGTCTAGTCCAACCGCCGACCATATTCGGTTTAGTCTTAAAGTTCCGGTTTCTACAAGCGAATTTAAGCGTGCATTAATGAACCTCAAAAAAGACGACACCATTCAGGTATCGCCGCCAATTGGTACCTTCCATCTACCTAGACGTAAAGACGCACCGATTGTTTGGGTAGCCGGCGGCATTGGTATAACCCCATTTTTATCACAATCCCAATGGTTAATTGACACTAATCAAAATCGAACTATTGAATGCCTTTATGTAGCAAAACCGAACGAACATGTTTTTGTCGATCAGTTAGTTAAAGTTAGTGAATTGACAACTACCACAGAACGACCAGCGCAGTTAGACCACCTTTATACTAATCTAGTAAACAAACAAATATTTTTAAGCGGACCCCAGCCATTTTGCATGCATTACTATGATCAGCTCCAAAAAATGGGGCTATCTCGGCAGCAATTACACCTTGATTATTTTCCAGGTTACCAAACTATCTAACTTGGTATACTAAGCGAATGAACATTGCAGTATTACGCGGCGGCCACCATAGCGAGCACGACGTTTCTATCAAATCTGGACAGACAATCATAGATGCTTTAGTAAGCAACAACACTGTCATCGATGTAGTTATTTCAAAAGATCTCAAAAGCTGGAATATTGATAATCAAAAACTCAGCGCCACTGAAGCCCTGCAACTGTTAACAAAGCAATGCGACATAGTCGTGCCAGTGCTTCATGGGCCATTCGGAGAAGACGGCACCATTCAAGGGGCGCTGGAGGCTGCTGGTTTGCCATATATCGGCTCTGGTGTACGGGCGAGCGCAATCGCCATGGACAAATTCACCACTAACCATATGTTTTCTAGCTTAAACGAATTTAATATCCCAGATTTCTGCGCCATCAATGCCGCCGATCCATTAGGATCGTATCAAAATAGTATGGAGTCGATTGGGTTTCCATTAGTACTTAAGCCAGCACGCGGTGGCTCTTCGTTTGAGACCCAGTTTGTAAATACTGCTGCCGAGGCTGCGGAATTTTTGAAAGACGCCAAAAGTGATTTTTTTATTGCGCAAAAAGCAATTAGTGGCATGGAATTAACCTGTGGAGTTGTAGAAATTAGCGGCAAAGTAACAGCCCTCGAGGTCATTGAAATTGTTCCGCCACATGGGTCGTTTTTTGACTACGATGCAAAATATACGCCAGGGGCAAGCCAAGAAATAATCCCCGCTCGTATAGAAAAAAACACTGCAAACAGTGTTAAGCAACTGTCAGTAGCTGCTCACAAATATCTTGGCTGCAGCGGCATCACCAGGAGTGATTTTATTGTCGATGACCAGGACGTCGTGTGGTACTTAGAAACAAACACAGCTCCAGGTATGACGGCAACTAGCTTGGTGCCCCAAGAACTTGCATATGCAAACATTGAGCTAGCTGACACAGTACAACAACTATGCGCTGAAAGGTTGGCACAATGAAAAATAAATTTAATACATTGATTACCTACGTGCTTCGCACTCTTGCTCGTTCGCTGCTAAAAAAGCACTCCCCTAAAGTAATTGCCATAACCGGCAGTGTCGGAAAAACCAGTACTAAGCGTGCAGTCGCTGCGGTAGTCGAGCAAACCTACAGAACGCAGTACCACAGCGGGAACTACAACACGTCCATTGGTTTACCTTTAGCAATTTATGAGATCGAACTGCCTAAAAATATTTTTAACCCGTTGGCCTGGGTATCGGTGCTAGCGCGTATGGTTATTAAACGATTCACTTGGCGCTACCCGTATGAGTTATTAGTCTTAGAATATGGTATCGACACAGTTGGCGAAATGGACTTTTACTTAGGCATAGCAAAACCAGACATTGGCGTAGTAACGGCTATTCAGGGTGCCCACTTAGGGGCGGGCCTCGGTGATATAGACACAGTCTATGTAGAAAAAACAAAACTCGCCAAAGCCGCCAAGGTTGCCATTGCAAACGGCGATGATAAACGACTGCAAACAACCCTACTCAAAGAACTACCGCAACTAGTTTTATATGGGCAAAACTCCGCCGCTACATACCCTGCTCACTTCTCTCAAGACTCGTCTGGCTATCTAGTAATAACGTTTGAGTCGGCAATAACAGTAAAAACTCAGTTTGTTGGTATGCATAGCGGTAGCGCGTTTGCAGCCGCTTGGTCTGTTGGTCGAGAGCTGGGCATTGATGAAACAATTATGGCGACGGCTCTAGAAAATCTACAACCTTACAGTGGTCGCATGAACCTGTTGACTGGCAAAAAATCGAGCATTATTCTGGACGACTCGTACAACAACGTCAGTGTGACTGCCGCAAAAACAGCAATAGATTCCCTGGTCGCCTTCCCGGCAACTAAGAGCGGTCGAAAAATTGTAGTTTTTGGCATGATGAATGAAATGGGTCAGGCTTCGGCCGCAAATCACAAAGAACTCGCCCGCTATCTTGTTAGCCAATTAAAAAATAAGTCGCTTGATCAAGTGCTACTGTTAGGTGATCATCCAAAGAAATATATGCTGCCAATACTTGCCCAGTACGACTCCTCAACCAAAGCATTCTTGTCACCGTACGAGCTCGGTAATTTCTTGAGTCATACATTAAAAAAAGGCGATGTGGTATTGATTAAGGGCAGTCAAAATGGAGTGTTTTCAGAAGAAGTAACCGCCCTGCTCCTTAAAAACGAATCGGACCGATCAAAGCTAGTGCGTCAAACTGCCCAATGGCAAAAAATAAAACACCAACAGTTTTCTTAATGGCGCTCTAATGCCTCGTATTTACTTATAAGGATTTCGCCAAGCTCGCCTAGAACTTTCTGCCATTGAGCCATATCAAGCTCTCTCACAGATTCATCAACGGCATTGTTGTATGCTTCGTTTACTTCTTCGATTGTTTTTGCATTGCGCAAGTCTGATGCATAACGCGCATACGGCGACCAGTATAATTCGTCATTCATAGATTAATGACAATATGGTAAATGAAAATATTAGTCAATAAATTCTGCAGTTTTTAAAACATTCTCGAATAACGAGCACACGGTTAACGGCCCGAGCCCGCCCTTAGCAGGTGTAATTGTTAAGTCATCTCGCAGCAAGGCTGTTTGTTCAATGTCGCCCACTAGTTTGCCTTTTTCGCCAGCTACACCGGCGTCAACCACAACCGTACCAGACTGTATCCAAGCATTTTTTATTAATTCAGGTTGCCCAGTAGCTGAAATTATTACTTCAGCAGCCTCTACTTCGGCCTGTAAATTTTTGGTGCTCTCATCCACTCGCACGACGTGTAAGCCAGATGATTCTAGCGCATCTGCGACTGGTCGGCCAACTAATCGCCCCTGACCGACAACAACAATTGATTTCCCAGCTAGATTGACGTTGTAGCCAGCCAAAAGCCATAGAATTGCATTCGCGGTTGCTGACTCGTAGCTACTTGCAGGATTTAAGCCGTCAACATCTTTTTTAGGCTCAACGGCACTCAGCAAAACATCTGTTTGCGTAGAGTCCGCTAGCGGTAACTGAATAATTATCGCATCTGTTGCTAAGTCACTATTGAGTTGTTTTATGACTTTTTCCGCTTGGTTTTGCTCTATGTCATATATCTCAACCTCTACGCCAATATCACTGCCGTAGCGTTTTTTTAAATTTACGTATGTTTCAATAGTTGGGTCATCGCTGGTTTTAACAATTGCCAATCGAGGGGATCGTTTATGTTCAGCAAAAAACCGACGCGTCTGCTTAGCGTGGCGTTCTTTAATAAAACCCGCTAGTTCAGACCCGTTTAGTTGTTTTCCTTTTTTACTGATTTCAAATCCTTTACTGCAGTTATCTACATTGTTTCGTATCTACGATAGCACAATATTTCTGACCGTATCGCCGCTAGGTACGGCGTCGAGGACCTCTTACATTATTTTCGACTGAAACTAAGGCATTACGCACTCGTGCTTGATCGCTAATAAATTTCTTACCTTCTTCTAGAAGTATTTCAGTAAGGTCAGGGTCGTCTTCATCAAGATATAGTAATGACGAAACCAATATCTCAGCAGCATGCTTGAATGGGTCGCTCAGACTATAAAGAAAATTAACCCTATCTGTCATGCGTGGATGCCTGTCTCGCACATGGGGAATTCGCATTACATCACCTTGGTCGCAGATGCGGTTTAGCGCCAGTACAATAAGACGACGTTGCTCATGCGCTTGCTTGCCGGAAAATCTAGCATCTTTAATATGGGCTTTTGCTAGCTGCTCGATGTCCTCTAATGTAAATTCATTCTGTTCAAATGGCAGGGTATTGATAGCTTCTCTGACGGCAGTGCTAATGGCTCCACTCGAAGGGTGGACTTCCAATGACGAGCCTGTACGTAGGTATTTTCTTGGTGGCATTGGTTTTTTTGTTAGCACTCCTTTACGAACAAGAAAGTCAAAGTCTTGAGCGGACGCAGAGTCCTTGCTGGACTCATCTGGTTCAACAGCTTCAACTTTAGCAATACCTTCTTTATAGCGGTCTGTAAGCAGTTCTGCATACAGTCCTATCCGGCGCATGGCCACTCCGCTAGTACTTGTACCTAAAAAATCTTTATTAGATATTCCAGAGATTTCTGCTGTCCGCAGCATTAACGCTGCGACAGCACTCGCCTTTGCAAGATCTGCCGAGGGTTGTTTTTGAACTGATTGAAGACCTTCTTCACTACCGCTAACTGCGGCTAGGCCCAGTTCTGCTGCGCGTCGATAAAACGAAAGAACTGTCTCTGGTTTTGGTATATATCCATCATAGCCTTCCCCCACCACTGCTTTGTATCTTTCAATGGTTTCAGAAGCAATGTAACTTGCTCCAGAATCGTCAGCCAACATTAACCAGAAAATAGGTTTGTGTTCACCGCCTGTAAATAACTCAACTCTCTCTCTAGTGCCGGTATTTTCAGGCATAGGTAACTCGGGAATATTCTTCACTAAACTAGAACCTATATTTGTCATATTATATATTATATTGTAAAAGTGAGTTATTTGCATAACTTCTTACACAATTTCATACATTCTGCTAGTATATTTTCACGCACCCGTAGCTCAGCTGGATAGAGCGCCTGTCTTCGGAACAGGAGGTCATAGGTTCGAATCCTATCGGGTGTACCATATTGCAAGTCGTCAATCGAGACGACTTTTTTTAATGGTTATACCTAGATCACACTTAACCCGTCATGGGAGTAAACTAAATAAACTGCAGTTTCAATTTTTTACTACGTTTTTACCCCGCTTATAATTCACGCTAACTGTAGTATGATTACTACTACCGTGAAGCGATATCTTAATAAACTGGTTAAACTATTAACCGACACCTACCGTGACCCTCGATTTATTATTACGAGTTTATTTGCGCTCGTTGGGTTTTTAATAACTACTGCACAGGTTGTAGAAGCTGATGAACTCGATAATTTTGAGAAGTATATATTTGAACTGATCAACCAACTGGGCGATGGGTTATATTCATTTTTTTATATAATTACTCAGTTTGGCTCATTATTATCACTAGTGGTCTGGGCGGCTGCTATAGCTTTTTATTTTAGAAAACGAGCAGCGCTAGCCGCTGTTGTATCAGGTTTTTTA
The DNA here is from genome assembly GCA_012965045.1 of Candidatus Saccharibacteria bacterium. Lineage (NCBI taxonomy): Bacteria > Candidatus Saccharimonadota > Candidatus Saccharimonadota bacterium. The sequence goes on from DTSZ01000001.1 coordinate 562,216, forward strand.
GGTTGGCTAATCGCAAAGCCTTTAAAAGCGTATATCGGGCGAGCCAGACCAGGCGAAATTCTTGACAGCTTGAATATCTTTACAGATGAAAAATTTAGTGGATTGGGATACCCTTCGGGTCACGCCACCTTATCTGCCGCTGTTGCAACAGCAGTTTTTTTGTACCTTAAGCCAAAAAATCGCAAGTACTTGCTTATATTTGTAGCGCTAATCGGCATAAGCCGAGTTTATCTCGGTGGCCACTTCCCTCGTGACATTATAGGTGGCTGGTTCCTTGGTGTTCTCGCAGGCTGTATTGGTTCATTTTTAATCGGCAGCTCTAGAGACGCTGCCTCTAACAAGTACATCAAAAATGTATTAAATAAGAATGGTATAAAGGCTGCAGCAATTAAAGAGTTCAGCGGGGATGCTCGTGGGTCAAGACCTATTTTTATTACACTTGAAGATAAAACTAAACTGTTTGGCAAAATAGTAACTAGCCAAGAGCAGGCTGCCGACTGGTTGTTTAAAACGTTTCGTTTTTTTAAATACAAGAACTTCAAAGACGAGGACCCCTACCTTAACCCAAAACGACACACCGAACATGAAGCGTTCGTAGCAGAATGGGCTCGTAAATTTGGCGTCAACACACCTCAAGTTATTAAGATCGTTCATGTCAAAGATAGCCAGTGGTTATTAGTACAAGACATGGTAGACGCTGAGCCACTCGACAAGCAAAAAAAAGTAAGTCAAAAAACTTTAGAGCAAACCTGGCGACAAATTTTAAAACTTCATGATGCAGATATTGCTCACCGTGATTTACGAGCAAGCAACGTACTTGTCGATAAAGACAAGCAGCCATGGATTATAGACTTTGGTTTTGCAGAAGTGGCTGGTGATGAGATGAGGAAAAGAGTTGATATTGCCGAATTCTTAACAACCACCAGTATGCTATTTGGTGTTAAAAAATCTCTTGCTGCTGCTCTGGCAGTTTTAGAGAAACAAAAACTGCAAGAAGCTGCTCCGTATGTTCAGCCGGCAGCTCTCAGTGGAGCCACTACTAGTGCTATTAAAAACGACAAGCAAACTTTCGAGCAACTACAAACTGCCTTAAAAGACATGCATGATAATCAGGAAGTTTTTGAACATCAAGCCCTATTACGAATAACAAAGAAACAAATTATAAACCTGGCCTTGGTCGCAGTGTTATTCTTCATAATTATTCCTCAATTTAATGTATTTAAAGACTCGTTCGCATCGCTATCTGATATAAATTTTATTTACATACCAGCGGTCATAGTAGCTTCCATGACAACATATATCTTTGCAGCAGGCACCATAACTACCATTCCCTCTGTACCTGTTAGCTACCGCAAGGCAGTTATGGCGCAGTTGGCCGGTTCGTATGCAAGTAAGTTAGCGCCTCGTGGGCTTGGTTCGAGTGCGGTTAATTTACAATTTTTGCGCAAACAAGGCATGTCGCTGTCGCGTGCTACGTCTGTTATGCTAACCGACAAATTTCTTGGCTTCTTGCTGTTTGTTATTCCGTTTGGTTCGGTTGTAGTAATTAGCGGTCAATCATCACTTTCACAGCTACTACCGGATATGAAAACGTACTACGTTTATATAGCGCTGGGGATAATTTTGGCCGGCATTACTGTATTGGTCGCAAAACGAACCTGGCAAGAAAAAATTATTCAATCGCTAAAAAAGAGCTACTTTGAAATAAAGCAACTTGCCTATAGACCGCGATCGTTGCTGCTTGCTGCTTTATTTTCTCTCGGGGTAACGGTAAGCTACCTCCTCACTTTATATTTGTGTTTCACAGCATTACAAGTCGACATATCGATACTACAAATAATCGTCACGTATGCTGCCGCTACCTTCGCGAGTTCGGTCACACCGACGCCAGGTGGCTTAGGTGGTTTCGAAGCTGGATTAATTGCAGCAATGGTAAGTTTTGGCGTGGAACAGTCTGCGGCTTACTCGGTGGCTATCCTCTATCGTTTAGCTACCTTTTGGCTACCTATTCCTTTAGCTCTAGCCGCTTTTAAGTTTGCTAGGTCTAAAGACATTATTTGACCTTTTTATAGGTTCTCTTGAGATGTTTCATAATTTTAATCTCAATAAAACTAAAAAATTTGTCAATCCCCGTTACTGGTCCAAATTTTTCAACTGCTAAAGTTGTCATGCCTGCCTTGTTAGCTCCGTAAATGTCTTGAATGAATCTGTCGCCTACCATAATGAGTTCCGACGGAGTGTACCCTGTTTCAGCTTCAGATCGCCGGTAATAGGCGGGGAGAGGTTTTCCTTTAAGTCCTTCGGGCTGCATGGCGCCCTGAGCGCCGAGAGCCTTAACTATTACTGACACGTCTTTCGACTTCGGCCTGTTCGTGGCAACGAAAAAAGGCAATGGTTGGTTTTTCAAGGCTTCAAACACCCAGTCTTCAACAGTTTCGGTTCCGTAATGAACGACAGTGTGGTCAAGGTCTACTAGAAAGGCTTTGATGCCGGTTGACTGTAAATACGTAAAATCTACCTTCGAAATATTCTCTGCAATGTAATCTGGGAGTAGATTATTGGATCTCTTGCTGCTGGGTTTTTTGTACATGTTGTGGGTGGTGACCTTTCGTAACGCATATCTCTTGACTGTATAAATAATATCAGCTGTATAGAGCGCCTGTCTTGAGCAACTGTTAAGGCCATAGGGGCGAAATGACTAAAAATCACTTCGCAAGCCTGCCTGGCGGTAGGCAGGGAAATTTTCTTCTAAAAGCTGGTTTTCAATAATGAAATTTAGGGTGAGACGAGCCAGTGGCTCGTTGCAAGGAGACTTTCTTCATCAAATTTTGTTTGATAGAAGGAAATCGCGGGCTCGCAGGATGTGAGTGCAGAATGTGACCGAATCCTATCGGGTGTACCACAAAGTTATCATGAGTGAGACGACTTTTTTAATTTGCGATATGATTTGATCAGAAACACAAACCACAACGCAATATATACTGACATTTATCCCAAGTAAAAATATATAATCTTGACTTTTAATCCAAAAAACTAGTGCTATTATATAAACATGATAAGAGCCCTAGTCGGTGTTTTCACCGTAATAATTGGTGTAGTAGCGTTATGTGTCTACTTATACCAACCAGCTGGGGTGCCCGCTCAGATTGGAATCCTGCAAATCGACGACCAGTATGGATGGGAGAAAATAACCGGCCAAGGCAACCATAGCGAAGTTGGTAAACTGATTCACAGCAAAGCAGTTCTTGACTATGACTACGGCGAATCCGTTCGGACTGATCCTTCTGGTGATTTTGCATTAATTAGCGAAATACCGGTCGAAGGCGAAAACGGCTATACGGCACGTGTGTATGAATTTGACGACAATATTGAATTAGTTGTAAACGTTGACAGTGTAGATACTCGACTGGATGTACTGCCCCGGACCCTCTACGCTTTTGGTCATTGCGAAGACGCACAGTGCAAACAAGCAATTATTACGCTGGCAACCAACTTAAAAGAGATCTAAAAAGTAAAACGCCAGCTTGTTGTTTCGTTCCAAAAGGAACGGGTAAGCTGGCGTAGGCCCAAGAATTTCCCGGGGCTTAAATTTGAACGATTGAACTACATCACTTCCTTTCGATCGTATATCGACTCTAGCAAGGCTCGCCGTTGGGGCGAGTGCAGGGTGCCGGAGCAGCGCCGCAACCTCCGAGGGCACAATCGCCCGTCGAACAGCCGCGTGGGTTTGAATGTGGCCCGTACAGTCCGTATACTTCCTGCGCCGTATCAGTACGCGTTGCTGCACCAACCGTCAGGATCCACATCGAATCAGGGTTAGAACTTCCAGCTTGAATGTGGTAGTAAATGTCGAGCGTTGCCTCTGGCGATATCTCGTTACCGAGTATATCGATGCGGCGAGCTCCACTTGCGATCAAGTCGCGCTCCATGTCTTCCGACACGTCAAAGGTGCCTGAAGCTGGACCGTCCTCGTAGGTCAGCATCCAGACCTGGCAACCGGTAGCCTGGTAGTTGGTCAAGCTCGCATAGTCTGGCCCGGAGTTGTCCTGGCCTCCATGGAGGTTCACGACAACGTGCGACGGCACGTAGGACTCGATGCTCGGATCAGATCCGAAGCCAACGAGCTTGCCGTCGTCATCGTCCCTGCAAAGCAAGCTCTGGTCGAACTCGCAGTAGTAGTAATCGCCGTCGATGGCGTTGGCCGCCCCAGCGTTACCCCAAAGGGCAAGGAACACCAGAGACAACACAACCAAGATCGGAATGAAGTAGTTCCTGTAAACGTTCAACATGTTACCTCCTAAAGGTAAAGTGAATGAGAATTTCCCATTCAATAAACATGCTGACATTAAATTAACACGATTATGCTTATTTGTCAATATAAGTATATAATCGGTAATCTGTTTATTGACAATAAAAAGAGCAGACTAGCTGTCTTTATTCATTATCCACCTCACATCTTTTGGATAATAACGATTACACCCAATCCGCTCATGTCTATTTTACCAAGCCGTTATATAAAATCAACAACGCTTGTGGATAACTGCTTTGCTAGACTAGAGTAATGAACGTCCATTTTATATGCCGCGGTAATGCATTTCGAAGCTTTATTGCCGAGACTTACCTTCGGTCTTTGCAATTGCCAGACGTATCAGTTTCGTCGTCTGGTACCATCGCCGCCGACTACAAGCAGCCCAACGAAAAGTATCATGCACTTGTTGTGGCAGAGCTCGAAACCCTAGGCTACTCAGACTTTATTAACCCCAAATGGGCCAAAACAACAACCCAAGCCATGCTTGATACCGCAGACATATGCATTTTAGTTAATAGCATTGTTTTAGAAGAATTACACGGCAAACACTTTGCGGTCAGCAATTACCACGTTTGGGATATTGACGATTACGACGAGGGGGCGAACCGCACCGACCAGTCGCGAACACATTTGTCGGTCATTAAAAAAACAATTCCCAAAATCATTCAAAGAGTTGATGATTTTGTAGCAGATCAGCTTTAAAGACTACAAGCTAAAACGCTCTGAATGTATTCGTGAGTCTGGAATTCCTGCCTGTCGCAATCCGTTTTCGACTGTATTCATCATCACTGGTGGCCCGCAAATAAAATATTGAGCTTTTTTAAAAGTTTTACCGGTTTGCTTTTTTATGAGCTCTGTCTTTATGTAGCCCTGCTCGTAGTTGGTGCTTTCTTCGTCGCTCAACACATGAGTAAGATTTGCTATATTTTTTTCGAGCACATCCTTAAATGCAATGTCGTTTAGTGTTCTGTTGCCATAGAATAAATAGTCGATTTTACCCTGTTTTGCCCACCGTAAAAACGGCGTAATACCTATACCACCAGCCACTACCACAACCGGCCTGCGAGTGTTGGCTATTTCGGTAGTAAAAACTCCGTACGGACCATCAATAAACACCTTATCACCTACTGCAAGCTCGCTATGCAACTGCCGGGTCCAATCACCCGAGGCTTTTATTGAAAAACTTAACTGTTTGGTTTGTTTGTTAACATGCGACACAGTAAATGGATGCGCTTGACCAAAGCGCTTAGCCTGCAAGTATGCAAATTGCCCGTTATTTGGCGTGATGTTCTTGCCGTTAGGCTGTAGTGTGACCAGTTTTACGTCGTTGCTTATTGACTTAATGTCTACCACTTTGTGCGAATGCTTAAGTAAGCCAGCCCAGCGTGCAATGCGCATAATTACGATACTCAAGAACGTAAAAATCATTAGGCTACGCATGTAGGTAACAGACTCATAAATCTGATGACTCGTGCCAATGATATTGCTATGCAGGATGGCGAGCAAAAATATTGGGTAGGCAATAAAATGAAGTCGCTTCCACCAATCCCAACTAAATTTTTTACGAAAAATGGCACTTGTCAGCCACAGGCCGAAAGTTAAATAAAAAGCGATGGCGCCGTATTTTACGCCAAGCGAAAATCCACTAAAACTGCGGTCGGTAATGAGCGTTATTCCGTGAACTGCTAAAACTAATATGTAGTGAGTAACAAGTAGAAAAAACCCATATATTCCCATGAATTTATGAATTTTATTGATCCCAACAAGATCGACGCTTACGTATTTAGTTATAAAACGATTACCCAGAACTATCTGCCACCAGATCAAAAGCAGCGACATATACCCAAAAAATAACGCCAGACTATACTTCTCCAGCCCAAAAATAGGAACAAACGGCAAAACCGAAACAGCTATGAGTGCAATAATCTTTTTCACTACAAATACTATAGCCTACTCTGATTATTGATTTATAATGCTTTTGGTTGTATAATATATGTATGAAAGAAGCGCGCTTTTCAAGCTTAGAAGCTGACACCCTGTACGACACAGGCATTAAGCACATGGAAGACGTTGATCGTTCTTTAGAAGAAGCGATAACTGCAGCCAATAATATGCCTGCAATAAGTGCCGTCCTAGAAGCTGTCAGCAACTCGAAGCATCCGTCTGAAAAAATCGTAGCATTCCCTACATCTGAATACACTCTAATAGACGGTTTTTTTGAAAGTACAGACGAACGGGTTGAGAGGGTTAAAATACTCAAAAGCATAAGCAACCCTGACGATTCAATTACGCTTACTCCTGGCAGTTGCGCATTAAACCCTTATGAGTACATGGTTAATGGTATTGAAAGCATACTGCAGCGCGGTGAAACCGCTCATCAGGAAGAAACTGCGACTAGACTAGTTAGCGTCTATGGTCCACGGATCGACCCGTCAAAACTAGGAAACTTGCATTACAGAGGTGAAGGTGACAAAGATTTAAAAAATATCTACTTGGTTTTTAGTGGTGGCTACTTGGTTGAACCAGTAAAAAACACAGAAAGTCCAGAAATGAGAAAACTAAGAATTGCTATGCTGCGAGCTGCTGAAGAAGAGAGAGCCCAACAACAGAGCGTGAGTGAGACTACATTGAAATTGTTCTAAGCTTGCCACAACAGAGGTAAAATGATAGGATTTTCAAAGTTAATATTGCTTTTCCTAGTTTTTTAAACCAAGGAGCTTACCTGCATACAGCACAAGTGACTGTTTAAGAAACTGAGAGAAGGAATAGTGATAGGCTGAAGCTTTTTAAAACTAAAAACTAAAGCCGATAACATATTCCGACGAGGGCCAGTAGCTCAGCTGGTTAGAGCACCTGCCTCTTAAGCAGGGTGTCGAGGGTTCGAGTCCCTCCTGGCCCTCCAATTAGACAGCCCCACTTTCATGTGGGGTTTTCTAATTGAATAGCTAGGGGGAATCGAAACCAAGACACACTTGGTGTTGAGGGTGAAGATTGCCGGTGGCAATCTGCAAGGGAATCTTCACCGAGCAACTAGTTGCTCAAGCAGAAGTTCCGGGCCCGCAGAATGTGGGCGAGTCCCTCCCTGCCTAAATTTGGCTGGATCAACCTTCCCTTAGTGGAACTTAAGTCATATCTGTTAGACTTCTTGAATGCTACTTGATATAACTATCCGCTCTAAAGCTTTTGGTCCAGAGGAACTGTATTCAGACCTGTCTGTGAGTATTGAGTCTGGTGAAAAAGTTGGCTTAGTGGGTCGCAACGGCGTAGGAAAATCTACCTTGCTAGACATAATTTCTGGTCAGGATTTGGACTATGACGGTGATGTGATGATAGGTAAAAATATTATTATGATCAGCTCCCGCCAAGAACATCACGATCATGCAAATATGGTTGTTCTAGAATATATCCTTGGTGATTTACCGGAATACAAAAAACTTAAACATATACTCGACACCTACCCAGAAACTATGGGCGATAGTAACAAAAAAATGCACGAATACTCGGAGTCGATCGAACGCTTTACCACACTGGGCTATTTTGAAATTGAAAATTCAATAGAACGTATTATTGATGTTTATCAGTTGCCGAACGATATTTTGCAAAGAAAAATGGACAGCCTAAGTGGCGGTCAGCTAAGGCTGGTTGAACTAACCAAAGTCCAGGCTGCTAATGCTCATTTAGCGTTAATTGACGAGCCAACCAACCACATGGACTATGTCGCCAAAGAAGATTTTATCAAGTGGCTGCAGGCGTTTTCGGGTGCGGCGTTTATTATTACTCACGACCGCGATGTGCTTGGGGCGGTAGATAGAATTATTGAAATCATCGACGGCAAAGCGCAGTCATTTAGCGGAAATTACGACAAATACTTAAAAATTAACAGCGACCGCATGAGCGGCGCGGTAAACGAGTATGAAATAACCAAAGCCCGCATACGAAGAACCAAAGACGACATTGTCCGCTACCGCAGATTAAAAGAACGCGCTCGTAACCCCGGTACAATACGACGGTTTAAAGGATTGGAAGAAAAAGCTGTCAAAGAGTTGTCTGATCTAGAAGCTCTAGATAAACCGAGCTTTTGGATAGACCAAGGCTCCACGCAAAACCTTAGCACCAAATTACAATCTGCCTACCAGGAGCATAAAGCTAAAACAATTACGTTGCGAATAAAATCAAAAACCGACAGCGAACGAAAACTATTGAGCATTGATCAGCTCAGCCTCGGCTACGACTCTGCCCTGTTTACGCCTGTAACATTCGAGATTTATAGTGGTGGCAGGATCGAGCTGAAAGGCAGAAACGGTATCGGCAAAACAACGCTAGTTTCTGCAATTATTAATCATTTACAGGGTGAACAAATCCAGTCTAGCGTTTTTAGCGGCACCATAGATATTGATAATGCTGTGCCAATCGGAGTGTATTCTCAGACATTTGACGACAAATATCTTGACCGTAGCTTAAGTCAAGCCATAGAGGCCGTGCACCGTGAAAAAAATATAGACATAAACGACCAAAAAATACGTGGCATAATGAGTGATTTTTTATTTAACCCTGCAGCAGATAAGGACAAGAAAGTTCGGCTTTTGAGCGGCGGCCAAAAAGCTCGATTGCAACTAATTGCTATGCTTGCCAACGAACCACAAATTATATTTTTAGACGAACCGACCAATCACCTTGATCTACCAAGTATCGAAGAACTTGAGACAGCATTAAAGCAATATCGTGGGGCTATCGTGTATGTGAGTCATGACAGCCGTTTTGTAAACGCTATTGGCGGAACCACGGTTGAGCTGAGCCCTGCTACTCAATAATTTCCTGAGTAACTAATTAAAAACCATACCTCTGTGCTATTTACGGACAGCAAGCCTGCTGGTCTATACCTAATTTGATACAATCAATAACGTGAATGCAATTGAAATAAAAAATGTCAGCCTACAAATTGATGCCGATTTTATCCTCAACAACATTGAGGTTGTAATAAAAAAAGGTAAAATTACTGGCTTACTTGGACCCTCGGGTGCCGGTAAGACAACTCTCTATAAATCAATCCTCGGACTGCGTAAAATTACGTCTGGAGATATTCAGGTATTTGGAAAAACCAGCGGCGACAAGAGCCTACACGAAAATGTTGGCTATATGACTCAGTCTCCGTCGATATACTTTGACTTAACGGTAGCTGAAAATCTTAAATATTTTTCGCAAATAAGCGGTGCTCCAAAGGGTCAAATTAATGAACTTATTGACGTTGTTGGCTTAGGTCATCGAAAACACACAGTCATAAAAAATCTATCAGGCGGAGAAAAAACGCGCGTTTCATTGATTACTGCCATGCTTGGTGATCCTGACATTCTGCTGTTAGACGAGCCCACGGTAGGGCTCGACCCAGTACTACGAGAAACATTATGGTCACTATTTAAAGACTACGTAAAAAATGGGAAGACGATAGTAGTAACCAGTCACATTATGGACGAGGCTGATAATTGTGACGATATTATCTTTATTCGTGACGGAGAGCTTATTGCTCATGGGTCAAAAAAAGATATCTTGAAACTAGGTCATGCCAAAAGCATGGAAAAGGCTTTCTTGCATTTAGCCCGTGGGGAGAATAAACAATGAATTCACGGCTAATTCTGCATACAGCGTCACGAGTATTGCAACAATTAAGACACGACCGACGATCGGTCGCGCTTGTTATGTTTGTGCCGACACTGTTGCTTGTGATTCTCAATTACGTGTTTTATGATAACTTCGCTTTATATAACTCTGTAGCTCCTCTGCTACTAGGCTTAGTTCCGTTTACAATAATGTTTATCATCACGTCTGTTGCCATGCTGCGAGAACGAACAAGCGGAACACTAGAGCGATTGCTTGTTTCTAAGTTGAGTCGGTTAGACATTATTCTGGGGTACGCCGTAGCTTTTGCCTTGCTGGCATTTTTGCAGTCAGCGCTTGCATCGTTTGTTGTGTTGTTCTTATTTAATGTCGTGGTTGCGGGTGATGTTGCAGTTTTACTGCTTATAGCCGTAATTTCAGGTATTACTGGGATGGCCTTAGGTTTATTTTTTAGTGCCTTTGCTAAAAATGAATTCCAAGCCGTTCAATTCATGCCAGCATTTGTGCTACCGCAATACTTAGCCTGTGGTTTATTTATTGCTAGAGACCAAATGGTCGATGCATTGTACTACGCCTCTAACTTCATGCCTTTGTCTTACATCGTAGAAGCCATGCGATCAATTCAACTTAGCGAGTCCATGACAGGAGAGCTAGCTAAAGACATGATAATACTCTTTAGTTTTACCATTGTGTCTCTAATTGCTGGTGCCCTGACGCTGCGGACTGATTAAGTTTTCATGCTAGTTTATAAACGGCCTGACTAAGCAGTTAGTCCTGATTCTCAGCCGCTAGCTTAATATCTTCTAGATCTTTTTGGATGGTCTTTTTTAGACTTCCTTTTAACATCCAGCCTGTTAGGGCGTTCATAACTTTGGCCCCTAACGAAACTGCTTCGCCTTCAAAGAATTGAGTTAATTGCGTTTCATCGCCGTGCTTGCTTACGCTCAGGCCAGATTGATAAATAGAGCCGTGGCTTTCGGCACGAGTTCGATACGATTCCCCGTCAACGACATCTGTAATCCACATCACTTCAGTTGCTTCTTTGCCCCATAGTTTTCGGGTTTCTTTCCATTTAAAATCCACGAGCCCACTTTTTGGCGTTTTTAGAACTTCAATTTTTTCAATGGCACTAATATGTTGAGCTGAATTTTTAATATCGGTAATAATTCCCCAAACCCTATCAACTGGTGCGTCTATGTCGATGCTAACTTCTACTCTCACGGCTATACTCCTAATTCTTAGGTTAAAGTATACGCTAGTATTTTTGGGCATTGATGAGTCAGCCATACGTAAGGAGTTACAGATAGCAAAAACAGTCCATAGTTTGGCAGTGCAGTAACAATAAGCGTATTATTTATATAAACAATAAGGAGATCTTTAAATGAGCGATAAAAATTTTGACTTCGATAAAACTGTAGAAAGCATTAAAAAAGACAGAAACTTAATGCTATTAGTGGGAGGCGCTGCGGCATTAATTGTGGGGTTGTTCTTGCCATGGGCTTCTGCCAGTGCTGGGTTTATATCGTTTAGCGTAAATGGGTTCGACGCCAATGGCGCTCTTCCACTTATCCTTGCAGCCCTAGCCGTAGTTGCAGGGTTGAACCTTATGAACCAAAAAACTAAAACCATGTGGGCAGTTGCACTTGGTGCGTCTGCGCTTGCATTACTAATGGTGCTGGTTGACTGGCCAAGCGACGACGGCCTCGGGGTAGTCAGTATTGGTGTTGGCTATTACTTGAGCCTTGCTGGTTCATTAGCAATGACTGCAGGGAGCGGAATGAAGTTTAAAGAACTGCAAGACTCAAAATCTACACCATCAAATAAAAAATAAGGCTATACTAGTACGCGTATGAATATACGCAAAAATGTAGAGTTAGCTCCATATACTTCTTTTGATGTTGGCGGACCAGCCGAACAGCTTATAGAACTAAGTAGTAGCGATCAAATAAAAAACTTGGACTCAGGTTCTATTGCGACTGTGCTAGGTTTTGGGGCCAATGTATTAATTTCTGATAATGGACTACTGGGTTTAACAGTGATCCTAAAGAATGCACAGTGCAAACCAACTGTAAAAAACCAGACCATCCTTACCGTCGACGCAGCCTGTAACTGGGATAGTTTTGTAACATATGCCATAGAAAATGGTTTATGGGGTGTAGAGCTTATGAGCGGCATTCCAGGTGGAGTAGGTGCCGCAGTCGCTGGCAATATTGCCGCCTATGGCCAGGCGGTAGCCGACTGCTTAGTTTCGGTTACGGTATACGACTACGCAACAAACAAAACTAAAACTCTGCACACAGCGGATTTGGGCTTGAGTTATCGTCATTCTAATTTTCACACCCAAGATTTTTCGACTCTGATAATTTTAGACGCAACGTTTAAACTAAGTCATGAAAAAACAACCGACCTTAACTATGCTGGCGCCCTGGCGGTTGCCACTGAATCTGGCCAAGACACAAATAGTTTGCTGGCGCGGCGCCATATTATTATGGAAACTCGGCGCCGAGCTGGCTCCCTACTTGAGCCAAATGGCCTTAAAACAGCTGGGTCGTTTTTTAAAAACCCTGTTGTTTCTGTCGATCAGGCCGACACCTTAATTAGCTTTGACGAAACCGGCAGAACTAAAGATCAAATTAATAAAATGAATCAACAGCACGGCGGCAGCGCTTTGCGAGTTTCTGCTGCCCACGTCCTGCTGGCAGCTGGATTCAAACGCGGTCAAACGTGGGGATCGGTGCGTTTGCATCCAAGTCATGTATTAAAAATCGAAAATACCGGCCAGGCTACCGCTCAAGACATAAAAAACGTCGCTGATGAAATTATAAATACTGTTAAAACTAAGCTCGACATTACCATTGAACCAGAGGTGCGATTTTTAGGAGATTTTAAATGACCGGCGAACCAGATCCATTTGCGCTAATTGTAGAGAGCTTAGACGATGTTGCGCCGGAGGACGCAGCCGCTGAAACTTTAGTTCCAATTTTTAGACGTAATGCTCATGCAGCCTGGAAATTGTGTGAATACGCTCACGAAATAGAGCGCGGTGTTCAGGATTCACTGATTTTTGAAGCACTCGATGCTGCTATTAGCGCTAATACAAAACAGCTGATCGACGACATAAGTACTACACAGAGAATTCTAGGTTCATTTGATCATTCTGCAGCTTTACCAACTATTTTGGCTAGGATGTATGGCGAAGACAACTACCCTGTTATTGCTCCCCTTAATTCTCGTACAGCCGCACTAACACTGGTTGCTACTCAGCGCTCAATCTTGCTACCTCAACAACCCCATGGCCACCTTGCACAAGTTCTAGCTGACTACCACCAAGCTTTAGAGGAAAAAGCCATCCAGGCAAGAAAAACATATTTTCATGCCAGTGTTGACCCAGACCAGCACTTTGGCGCTATCAGCGCTGATATTGTAGAGGCTACTATTGCAGAATTTAGAGCCCGAATACCAACCAGCGACTAGCTGTCGCTTGGTAGGCTAAATTGCTTACAGAATTCTTTTACTTCTAAATGGATCGACGCCAGTTTTTTGTCGTCAGAATAATTATCTAATGCTCGCTTCATCCAGTCGGCTATTTGTTCCATGTGTTCTTCTTTCATGCCACGACTGGTAAGTGCTGGTGTGCCGAGGCGAATACCACTTGGTCTAAATGGCGGGTTTGGGTCTTCGGGGATGGCATTTTTATTAAGAGTTAAGCCAATTTTATCTAAAGCTTGTTCGGCTACACCGCCGTGCATGTCAAAGCTTGCTTGAACGTCAGCCAAAATTAAATGGTTGTCGGTGCCATTGGTTACTAATTTAAACCCACGATTCATTAACTCGTCTGCAAGTTTTTTAGCGTTAACAACAACTTGCTTTGCATACTGCTTAAATTCTGGCTGCATTGCTTCACCCAAGGCAACAGCTTTAGCCATGGTGTTGTTCATATGCGGACCACCTTGTAAGCCAGGGAAAATACTTCTATCAATTAGTGTCGGAAGGTTGTCTTTGGTGTGCTCAGGTTTTTTAAGAGGATTGCCAACTGTTCCTTTGCTTAAAATCATGCCACCGCGCGGCCCGCGCAGTGTCTTGTGGGTAGTGGTAGTCACAACGTGAAAGCCATGATCAAACGGATTAGCAGACACACCGCCCGCAATTAATCCAGCTATATGCGCTACATCGGCCATTGCTACTGCATCAACTTCGGCAGCGATTTCAGCAAACTTGGCATAGTCTAGTTCTCGCGGGTAGGCGCTAAAGCCAGCTAACAAAATTTTAGGTTTATGTTTATGCGCTAATTCCCGTACTTGATCAAAATCGATCTCGCCGGTTTCGATGTCTTTAATTTTGTAACGTACAAAATTAAAAATCTTTGCCATGTAGGTTACCGGGTGCCCATGGGTCAAATGGCCGCCGTGGCCTAAATCCATACCAAGTACGGTGTCGCCAGGCTTAAGCCACGCAAAATAGACTGCAATGTTGGCTGGCGCACCAGAGTGCGGTTGCACATTAGCATGGTCGGCTTTAAAAAGTTCTTTTGCTCTGTCGATGGCAAGCTGCTCAAGCGGGTCGGTAAATTCTTGGCCGCCATAATACCGTTTTCCTGGGTATCCTTCGCTGTATTTATTAGTAAATTCGCTGCCCAGCGCATCTAGCACAGCACGAGACACGTAATTTTCTGAAGGAATTAATTCCAATCCTTCTCGCTGCCGCTGAACCTCTTTTTTTAGTAAATCGAACACATTCTCATCCATAGTAAACTCCCTCGTTTGTATACAATACTTTTTAAAATAGATGAATGGAACTACAACATACCGCTAATTTTAGCACCTAATTGCGCTACTAATCTTTATGTTATATAATAAAGCTTATGTCAGAGCACCTAAGCAATGCCGAAACTACCAGAGAAGAATCAATGGGATTTTTAATTACTCAAATCAAAGAGACGGTTGGACTACCAACCGGCAGATACTACGATGTAATTTCACTTGATTCGACAGAACGCTGCATTATGTCTCACGAGAACGGTACTTTTAAGTACAAGGTAACCTCCATTCTTGACGAAGACTCTGAAGCCAGTCCGCATATTGTTTCTGCTTACTTTATCGATGCCACCACGCCTCGACCTTATATTGAAACTGAGGGCCACAAACTAACAACACTCGATCAGCTGAGCCCAGCTGACTTTAATTTATTGTCAGACGGATTGAAGCTTCTCGTCAGAGCCGCTAAAGAAAAAGCAGCTATGGCCGAAGAACCAGAGAAATCACCACCAAGCAATCCAGGGCGCATAAGCAAGCTGGCTAAGAAGATACGCGGGATGTTTGTTTACTAAATAAATCATAAACGATATAATATTGGTATGAAAACATCCGATATAGCTGCTTCAATTCGAAAAATTAGAAAAAGCCAAAAACTAACCCAAGCTGAATTTGCCGAGAAACTAGGCACCAGTCAGAGTGCCGTTACTCGAATGGAGCAAGGAAAACAAAACTTTAGCTTAGAAATGCTTGATCGCATTAGCGAGGTATTGGGCAAGGAACTAATTTCCCTGTCAGACGGTTCGACAAACTTTGTGATTGAAGGCGGCAATAAGCTCAAAGGCGCTATTACGGTTAATACGTCCAAGAACGCTGCAGTTGGATTAATGTGTGCCGCTCTGCTTAACAAAGGCCAAACTACTCTAAAAAATGCCCCTAAAATTGAAGAAGTCTACCGCATAATTGAGGTGCTTGAAAGCATTGGTGTTGAGATTGAGTGGGTTAATCACGACCTCACTATCAAACCGCCACGACGCCTAAAGATCGATCAAATGGATAAAAAGGCTGCCAGCCGAACCCGAACAATTATTATGTTTTTAGCACCACTAATGCACGCTATGCGTGAATTTACCATACCGGCGCCAGGTGGCTGCGACTTAGGAAGTCGAACGATAATGCCGCATATATATGCACTGGAGAATTTTGGTCTTGAAGTTAGTGAAAACAGAGGTAATTTTCACTGCACCGTACGCCGAAAAAAACCAAAACAGGTGATTTTGTACGAACCAGGCGATACGGTTACTGAAAATGCAATAATGGCTGCGGCACTAACTGAAGGCACGACAACTCTTAAATACATTAGCGCTAACTATATGGGTCAAGATGTCTGCGCATTCTTGCAGGCCTGCGGAGTACGTATCGACGGCATAGGCTCAACCACGCTTACTATCCACGGCGTTAAAGAAATAAATAAAGATATAGAATTCCACATTGGCGAAGACCCGATTGAAGCAATGACGTTCATTGCGGCTGGAGTTTTAACAGAATCAACATTAACTATCAAACGAGCGCCGATCGAATTCGTTGAAAAAGAACTGTATATTTTAGAAAAAATGGGTCTTAAATACTCGATCGACAAAGAATACAAATCAAAAAATAAGGTTATGAAATTAGCCGACATAACCGTTCGACCGTCAAAGTTATATGCCTCACCAGTCAAGCTACATTCTATTCCCTATCCTGGCGTTAACATGGACAATCTGCCGTTTATGGCGTTAATAGCAGCTACAGCTCACGGACGTACACTCGTACATGACTGGAGCTACGAAAACCGCGCAATTTACTTTACTGAGCTCAACAAGCTTGGGGCAAGTTTCGACCTTGCCGACCAACACCGAGTGTTTGTGACAGGGCCGACCAAATGGGAACCAGCCCACATAGCCTCACCACCAGCACTTCGTCCGAGTATGATGATATTCTTAGCCATGCTCGCGGCTCCTGGTAAGTCAATTCTTCGAAATGTCTACTCAATTAACCGAGGATATGCCGATCTTGCCAATCGACTTAATGCAGTTGGTGCCAAGATATCGATGACATAGGCTGATTTTAGTCTGATATACTGTAGTTACAAAAACTACAACACATGAAAACAATTGCAGAATACATTTTTATAGGGCTACTGTTTTTAACATACCCCACCCAATCGACCGATATACTTCTGCCGGTATCACCACCCGGAGAGCCAGCCAACACAGAACGCCAACAAATTCTAGAAGAAAATTCACAAAAAAACGCCGACGACGCAGACAATTCGACGTCGAAATCTACCACTGAAAACTCATCGCCAAGCACTAACAGCTCAGATTCAACAGCTCTACAGCCTGACGCCGAGACCGAACGAATTGTCGGCAATACCATAGTTACCGATGACGGAAAAGAATACCCACTTGTAACCTATAAACCCCTGTTAGCACCCAACGACCCAAACTACAATCAGTGGTGGGTGCAAAACATTAATATGGACGAGGCCTGGGATACTCCAGTAGGATCAAACCAAACGCTGCTAGCGATTATCGACACTGGCTATGCCTTGGCTCACGAAGAATTTTCAGGACGATGGTTTGCCAATAGCGGTGAGTCGGGTCTGGTAGCCAGCGAAAACCCGAGTGATTTAAATTGCAGCGATCAAACACTGCCACTAACAGAAGCCTGCAATAACATCGACGACGATGGCGATGGCATAAGTGACAATGAACCAGCTCTTACAACAACCTTCGAAAACCCAAGTTTCCTCAACTGTAGTGACCAATTTCTTACGCTCGATAAATCATGTAACTTAATCGACGATGACGGCAATGGCTATGTTGATGACTACAGGGGTTGGGACTTCATTAACCACGACCGTTCTGTCCAAGCTGGCGAAATGAACCCAGACGGGTCTGGCACCCACCATGGTAGCTACGTTGCAGGGGTAGCAGCTGCAACTGGCAACAATAATGTTGGTATGGCCGGTGCGGACTGGAATTCGCAAATTCTACCCCTACAAGCGCTGGATGATAATAAATTCGGGCATACTCTAAGCGTCGCTCGATCGATTCGCTACGCCGCTGACATGGGCGCAGACGTGATATCAATTAGTCTTGGTGCTACCGTCAATGATAGTTATCTACGGGCAGCTGTTGCATACGCAATTGAGGCTGGTAGCATTATTGTCGCAGCCAGCGGCAACGATTCGTGCGACTGTATTAACTACCCCGCTAATTTCCCAGAAGTCGTGGCAGTCGGTGCTTCAACAGCGTCTAACCAACGGGCAAGCTTTAGTAACTGGGGGGCCAATCTCGATGTTGTGGCGCCAGGTGTAAGCATCTACACAACCGATTGGTCAGTCGGTGACCCTACAAGCGACTACGCCACCGTAAGTGGTACAAGCCTATCTACGCCAATCGTTGCCGGACTACTCAGCCGAATGCGAAGCTACCAACCCGAAGCCAGTGCTCAGCAAATGATTGCAGCCCTGCAAGAACAAAATAATAAGCTCACTATACCAAGCAGCCAGTCACGCGATGACACATTTGGGTTTGGAAAAATAGTCGCTGATGCAGCTATGCAACGCGTGGCTAGTGTTCTTAATTTAGAGCAAAAAACTGGATTTGATAGCGTTAGTTATGGGTCAAATTACCGACCGATTGGCACAAACGAATTTGCCTATGACTGCACGCCAGACGGTCGACAACCCACATCGCCAATTTATACGCTAACTAAAAATACAATCCGGCTCTTTACCACCAGTGAGGTAGAGCGTGCCGAGCTTGAGGATGATGGCTACAGCTCGAGTCTGCTTGCCTATACCTGTCTCACCCTTCCTGACGACACCGTGACCACTAAGAGATCTATTAATCCGCATAAAGAATTTTTTAATAGTAATTACAAAGACTAAAAGAATTTTTAGTCGAACTTTATTCGCCCCATGCTCGGGCTGTTGAATCTATTATTTCTACTTCTTTTTCTGGCCCTGGCTAAGCTGGCGCGCGTTATTGCGGCAGGATCGCCGGTAGCTTGTTGTTCATCTTTTTGTGTTTGTTCTGCATCTATTTGACCTTCTAGTTTAGCTAAATCCACAATAGTTAACGCTGCGTTTAGGACTTGGTTGAATTTTTTATACCCAAGCATCTTTAACGTTTGTTCAGCTAATTGAGAGCTAGGAAGGATTAATTTCATGAAACGACCATTAGGCTCTTCGTCAGAAGACCGATCTCTAAAATCATGCACGACATGGTTGGCTCCTGCAAATTGCGGTATTACAGTCGCTGTAGCCACTGTAATTTCAGTTTGAAATTTTCTCACTGAGGGAGAAGTAACAGCGACAGCCGCGAAAGCGCGGCGAGCTGCATATGCTTCTTCTGTGCCGGGATCAGGGTTCTCTGTGTTATAGCGTCCTGTAAGTTGCTCATCGAGCTCGCAGGCTAGCAATGACACTTTTCCAGCTAAATTATAGTGCCCTATAAACGGATGGTCAGGGCTAATTATTTCGCCATAGGCGTCAAAATGCGCCCCTTTAGATTCTTCTCTGTCTTCAATAAGTGCGTACGTTTCTTCTAGGTCATCGCCAAAGAGCATGCGTCCGAAATCATAAACGTTAGGAAATTGAGTTGAGGTAAGTACTGGACCAGTCGTAAAAGGACTTCCGTCTCGTAATCTATCTAGTTCAGAACTAAAGGCTGTTCTGGGTAAATCGGGTAATTCCCCGATAAGATTCCGTGGCATATGTGCTGTCCTCCGTTGCTAATACTTCAACTATATAATTATTATCTATAACTTTCAAAATTCTAAAACAGCTACCGTAAAAATACTAATGTAAACGTAGAGCCTTTATTTACTTCGCTATTAACTTTGATTTTTCCATTTTGCTGATTCATAAGCCGCTTGGCCAGCGATAAACCTAAGCCAAAACCTTCAACATGCTGATCACTTCTAGATTGATCGGCACGATAAAAAGTATCAAAAATATGTTGCTGATCGACAGCTTTAATGCCAATACCATTGTCTATAACTGATATTTCTAAACTGTGTTTGTGCTCTGACGCATCCACAGCAACTTCGCTTCCAGAAACAGAATACTTAACTGCATTGTCGAGCAGAATCACCAAGGCTTCTTCGGCAGAGAAACTGTCACCCTTGAATATAAAATCGGTATCTCTTAGTTGTTTTATAGTGATCTGTTTAGCCGTAGCTTGTATAGCAACGCGCTCAACCGCTTTGCGAATAACCTGCGTAGACAATAATTCTTGATTTTCGGTCATTTTGTCAGCCCGTGTCAGTTGCAATAAGGCCTCGGATAAATCACGTAGTGTGGCTACCTCTTCGAGGTTGCTTGTTAAAAGTTCCTTTGCCTGTGCAGCGGTCAACTTTTTTTCACGCAAGGCAACTTCAATTTCAGACTGCATGATGGCCAGAGGAGTCCTAAGCTCGTGGCTGGCATCAGAGACAAACCTACCTTGTGCTTCGTGCGCTTGCTCAATAGGCCTTAGAGTTCGGCGTGCCAAATAATAACTCGCAGCTCCGCCTGCCACGATGATCCCGATATTTACCACTACAAGTTGCCTGCGCAAAGTGCTTTTTGCACTATTTGCCTGTTCGGTCAGAATTTCCTGCAACTCTAGTGAGTCAATCCGGTTGAAACGACCAGCAATTTGCTCTGGTGCGTTTATTCGTCGATCAAACTGCGTAGATGAAATATTAAAAACTACCAAACTAAAGCCGATAGAAATACCGATTAGAATTGCTAAATAAATAGCGGTTAGTTTAATGGTTGCTGAATGAAACATGGTTACTCTTCTATTGTATACCCGTGGCCACGTACGGTCTTGATTAGCTGAATGTTATAGTTTTTATCAATTTTTTTACGAATAGAATTAATAAACGCTTCGACAGTATTTGGCAGTACATCGGCATCAAAGTCCCAAACGTGGTTAAGTAATGTTTCTTTGGAAACGACCTTCCCTTTATTGCGAAGTAAATATTCAAGCACGTTAAACTCTTTTTTAGTTAAGTCGATAACCTGATTGTTGTAGGTAGTGGTTTTTTTATACGAATCAAGCACAACACCTCGAGCGCTAAGAGCGGTTGCTTGTGGACTGTCTGGTCTTCGCAATAGTGCGTAAACACGAGCCAAAAGCTCGTCAAACGAAAACGGTTTAACTAAATAGTCATCTGCACCACTATTTAAGCCTTCAACGCGCGCTTCAACCTGACTTTTTGCAGTTAGCATTATGCACGGTGTTGTTCGTTGGTTCTCGCGCAACCAACGAACGATATCTAAACCGTCGCCGCCGGGCATCATTCTGTCAAGAATAATTAAGTCGTGTTCGCTACCTGCAACCATCTGTAAGCCTGACTCGTAGTCTCTTGCCACCTCAACAACAAACCTATCTTGCTCGAGCCCTCGCTTGAGGCTTCGCGCTAACTTAAACTGATCTTCTACAACTAAAATTTTCATGTGGTTCTCATTAATATTAGCAATCCCCGGACTAATCCGAGGATTGCTAATAGGTTTCTTGGTTACCTAAGACTCGTCTACTGCTCCGTCCATTGAGCCAGGGCCGCCAAAGCCGCCACGTCGGCCGCGTCCTCGTCGACCTTCTCCATCTTCAGGCTTTAGCTCGTCAAACGGAATATCGCTATTCTCTTCTTTAAAGGCCTGCTGTGCTTCACGCAGAGCTTCGTGAGCTTCGCGACGCTGGTCTTCATCTTCGATATCTTTTAGGGCTTCACGCGCCACTTGCTGCTCGCTCCTGAAGTCGAGTAGCGTATTTTTTTGCTCTTCTGTTATGGTTCCTGCTTCAACCGCTTCTTCAAGATGCGTCGCATAGGCTGCTTCGCGCTCTGCTTGTCGTTCTTCGCTAACTTCATCTTGAGTTGCTTCTATTAAGCTTTGAATCTTTGTTTGGTCGAGGTTATATTCTTCAGCTATTTTTTCACTTAATGTCGCTGCCAACGTTTCGCCGCTTTGAGCCGACACGCCAGCTACAGTTGCAAGACCAAATGTCCCGACAAATCCAGCTGCTAATAATGATCGTTTAATTACCATTTTATTCTCCTTTTAGTTACTTCCCACACGTGGTGGTAGCTATTACTTTAGGTTTGCAAACTGAAAAAAAGCTGAAGATTAGAATTTTATTATTTGTAACAGTAGTAATAGGCTGTTAAAATGAGTGCGATTCGAAATTTTTCGAACCATGCCACAGACGTGGCTGTTTGAAGGATTTAGAAGCAAGAATAACGGAAGGCTAAAGTTATTTTGATACATCAAAATACGACAGTCTGTAGTTCACTCTGAAGCGGCGGCCGTAGTTCAATGGTTAGAACGTCGGTTTGTGGTACCGGATACGAGGGTTCAATTCCCTTCGGCCGCCCCATATATTTTTTACACGCTAAAGAATGTGTTTTTATGCTTATTTTTCATA
Source organism: Candidatus Saccharibacteria bacterium (assembly GCA_012965045.1). Taxonomy (NCBI): domain Bacteria; phylum Candidatus Saccharimonadota; species Candidatus Saccharimonadota bacterium. The sequence continues at coordinate 584,352 of DTSZ01000001.1, forward strand.
TAGTAGCCGGCGCAACATCGATCATTTGCTATATGTTCGCGGTAATTAGATCATCTACAAATGTGCGATTAGCAAATTCTGCGCTGCTTATGACTGTGCTGAGCGGGCTGGGTCTTGCTGTCTCGTCAAACAGCATTCTAAAAAGCTGTGTTCGATTAAGCGTCTACCTAGCAATTATTGGATTTCTGCATATACTGCGTCTTCATCAAATCAAAGTTTCATCAGAAAAAAATTCTAATTTAGTTTAATCAATTACTGAAATCATTGTATATTATTGAAACGGCACCCATGCCCCGGTAGCTCAGTGGATTAGAGCGACGGGCTTCTATCCCGCAGGTCGGGGGTTCGAATCCCTCCCGGGGTGCCAAATAAAAAACTGGCCGGTTAGGTCAGTTTTTTATTTGGTCAATCTGGCGATCGATTCGAACCCGTGAAGGCGTAATATGCCAGCGGCATGTTACGTAATCTTTGCTTGGCCGACGAGCGTTTAGAATCTAGTAGATTCTAAACTAGCCGAGGAGCAAAACATGAAAACGAATCCTCTACCTAACGGCAAACTAGCCCCGGGCTACCAAACAATCTGCTAAAATACCACTAACGCTTAGGAGGGAAAATGAACGACGATCAAGTCGATACATCTAAATCATTAGACGAGTTATTAGGTGAATCAGAAAATGAGGACCACCAAGACAAAAAAAGCGAGAGCACGCCCCCGAAAAAACCACAAAAAAAATCAATGAATAAAAAGATTATTGCACTGATCGCTGTAGTCATACTGTTACTTGGCGCGGGTTATGCGTACATGCGAACAGGTAACAATCAAGAAACAAGCGATGCAGAAACTACAGAGACTGACCAGTCAGATAGCAGTGATGCAGAGCCTTCTGCAGACCAAGTTGAATCACCATTTCTGTCGTATTCAACGGTCGATAGCTACTCTGCCCTTAACCAAGATGGCACCAGTGAAACTTTGTTTGATATTGCTTCCAACCACATTGTGCTTGATACCAGTGGCGCTCAAGTTGCAGTAGCTCAGTTAAATGCAAATGAATACGATATTATTGGAGTTGAATTTTACGAAGGAAGCGAAGAAACAATAAGCTTCACTATCGATGAGTCAATCAGCGCAAGCTTCACTGTGGTAGATTTTGAATCGCAGACTTTAATTGGACTAGTTTTTGATATTGATGGGATAAGTATCAAAAGATTCAGTGAAGTAAATACAAGCGGAGAGACACTATACAGCATGGCTCCAGCAGGAGGAGATTTACCACTCGCACCCATCCTTGCGCAGAACGGCTCAGTCTTAGCGCAACGACATACGTGTTTTGATTGTGATGGTCCGCAACTTGGTGAGATATGGGAGATTACCGATCAACAGACTGAACCAAAACAATTATTTAAAGTTCCAAATTCTGAAATTTTTACAGCCATCGACATTGATCTCACCGCTGCGAAGGAGACTATTTATTTAACAGTAAGTGATGGACCGTTCTTTGGTGATATTGACTCGAGCGTTGCGGAGATTTCTCCAGAAAACTTTATATTTAAAATATATTCTTACGACATAGATTCGGGTGAATCAAAAGAAGTCTACTCAGTCACCGGTCCGTATACTCATGTAGCTGGAGAATCAACTAATAACAACGAGATCTTAATTTCTATCGCACAACTAAGTGAAGTAGAGAATCCTGACGAAATACGTTACACAGGCCGATCAAACTATGACGCGCCTGTTATCAATCGGCTCAACACGTCAACCCAAACCGTACGCCCGCTAAACCTTACCCTGCGTAAACTTATAAGTGGAACTACGGTTAGCGAAGCTCTATCTATTGGAGAGCAGCTTTACTTTGCTTTATCCAATCCGTCTTCGAGCAATACCGAGAAAATTCTATACAGACTAGACCTGGGTGAAACAGGCTCTGGGCAGATTGAAGATATTACAACTGGCTCATCATCAAATCGCCACAAGCTACCACAGCTCTTCCCTACTTCATTGCAATAAAAAAACGCCCAACAAGGCGCTTGCATTTGGTGCGGGATACCGGAATCGAACCGGTGTCTCCTGCTTGGAAGGCAGGCATACTAGCCGCTGTACTAATCCCGCATGTTTGCTGATTATAGCAAACTATTTGCTAAGTTATAACACCTTCGAGCACAGACCCAAGCCCGAATGAAATAATCGCTGCAGCAAGCCCAAGCCCTAAAGTTTCCAGCGTAGATTTTATTTTATCAATATGAGTTACCACGGCTCGTAAATAACCAATACCAGCAAAGGCGATAAGCGTTAAAGTAATTGAGTAATTTAGAGCAGCGTTACTGTCCGACAAGCCAAGACTAAATATATAGTCGACAATATAAACACTAAGCGGCACAAATCCAACTAATACAAATGATATAAATGTCGCTATTGATGCCTCGATAGGTGATTCGTATTCTTTGGCCTCATCGCTATTTTTCGCTTCAAGCTCTTGGTCTGCCTTATCACTTAAGTAGGCTCCGACTGCCATAGAAAAAGCATCAGCAAAAACATTAGCTAGCCCCAAAATTAGTATTACTTTTGCGCTAAAATTAGCACCTGCAGCACCGGTTACAATTGCAAAAGTTGTAACGGCTCCGTCCATGCCTCCATAGACAAATTCTCGTAAGTTGTTTTCAATTCGTTTAATCATAGAGACAAGTATAACAGCATGATTTGGATATATTGATAGATAGAATGCAGAATATAGTTTTAGCACAACCATTAACAGTAGTAATCACGATTTACAGCAACTGCTTTTGAGGATATAATTAAGCAAATTCATTGGGGGCATATGCGTTACGCATCTGTATTTGCAACAATTCTAATTATCTGGGTGGCGATAGTAATTATCGCCGCTATTGCTAATGACACCGAAACCACCTATCGACTGTACCAACTCACGACAGGCTTCATCCTTATCATGTTCATATTTGGCTTCAATCGCAGGAAATAACCCCGCAATATGGCACGTAGACGGCGGTTCCGCACCACTATAAAAACTGTATCCAAGATTATGTATCATGGCTTTAAGGGTGACGAGCAAAGCATGAACGGCGCAATCTTAGACGGGTTCTCGGACCTTGGAGGTGTCTATGTTAAATTCCTACAAATACTGAGCATGAAAAGCGATTTTTTCGTTGGCGTCGACCAAACTAAACTACTCGCAGTCTTCGATAATGTTGAGGTTGATGAACTTGATAAAGACTTTATTTTACAGTTTGAGCTAAAAGAAAATATTCAACATTTTAAGCATATTGACCCGGAGCCATTCGCGGCTGGCTCATTTGGTCAGGTTTACAAAGCCGAATTAACCGATGGTAGTAAGGTAGCAATAAAAATTCTTCGTCCGAGTCTTATGCAAAACCTAAAGTTCGACCTACGGCTACTTAATTTTTTCACCGGCCTTATTAAGTTTGTTATTCCAAGCGCTGTGTACGATGTTAATGAGGTGTACAAGGACTTCAAAAAAATTGTTAAACAAGAAACAAACTATTTTAAAGAAGCCGACAATGCCTTGTATTTTTTTGAACGCTACAAGGATCATCCACATATTGATATTCCTTACACCTATAAACACCTCAGTAGTAAATATGTTTTAACGCAGAGTTTTTTAGATGGCATACCTTTTACTAAGCTGATTGATTTAAAAAACAACGGCGTCAATGTTGAAGAACTAGTACAGTCAAAATATGGCTGCGACCTTGCGTTTTTAGTAAGAATGTTCGGCGAAGAAATTCTGCGCAGCGTACTAACAGCCGACTTTATTCAAGGTGATCCGCACCCCGGAAATGTGATTTTGTTACCAAATAATAAAATTGGCATTATGGATTTTGGAATCACTGCTCCGCCGCCAGCCGACCGCAAAGCCTTTGTGGCAATTATCGAAAACTACATCGACATGTTTTATGGTCGCGCGGATATGGGTAAGTTTTTCATGGATGCTCTGCGTTTTTACGTTAGCGACCTCTACCGAGCACTTACAACATTGCACCGAATGTACGAAAAAGACGAGTCTCGCGACGTCAACATAAAACAAGAGGTAAAAAACGTCGCCAACAAAGCTTTCGAAGAAACTAAGGACCGAGTCGACGTTAAGCAAATGCTCATGAAAGGCCAAATATCATCACTATTTGATAAAACCCTAAACGAAGACAACCGCTTTGGCATAAAAGCTAACTTTGATGGAGCAGTTATGTTGCGAGCCGCCGCAACATACATGAGTATTATCGAGGGTCTTGGCTACCGCGAAGAAATGCTTCCGAGTGTATTTGAAGATGTCCTAAAAGGTATCAAGAAAGACGGCGTGGAGATAACCGGTGTCTCAGAAACCATGCAAGTTGACCGGGCAGTCGAAATTGTCAGTAACTGGATCGAAGATATAACCGAACGGGATCCATTTTTATTTCGTGATTTAATTATAAAAATGAGAAGGAGGCTCAGTGTTTAGTGAAATTATTCTGTTCGTAAAACACCCGTACGCCGCTGGCGTTATTGCAGTTCAATGGATCGCAAGCACAATCCTGTTCGCACTCGACCGCGACCTACCAATAATCCGTATTGTAATGTTTAACATGGCTACTAGTTTTATTGTTGCCATGTTTGGCTTTCGTAGTAAGCGCTAGGCTACCACAGCTCTGGAGTTTGCCAGACATCAGGATCGTACTCTACAGGCAGACAGTATGGCACCCGATAGGATTCTTCGAAATGGTAGCCCATAGTTGCTGCTACTAAAGGAGCGTGCGCCACTAGTAAAACATCGTCCGCTTCTCGGGTAGTCATGCTATCCATGTCTAGTTCAACTTCTGCTTCTTCGAGGATGGTCGATAGCATATCCTCGAAACTGCCACAGCCTTCTGGGTGATTACCATATGCATTAAGTTTTTTATTCCGCATAAAATGTTCCGCATCTAGATTGAGTTTTTCCGCTACAATCTCGCCTGTCTCTGTTGCTCTTGGAGCACTCGATGCAATTAAAATTATACCTCTCCCGAGTTTAGTTTTGATCGTATCCGCAGCAACTTCAGCTTGTCGTTTGCCTTCAGGTGTTAATCTTTCTGGATCATGTTCATATTTTCCGTGCCGCATTACAAATAACATAATGGTATCCCTCTTTTTTATATAAATAATAATCAAGGGAAAACCTGCTCTTTGCAAGCATGTGCTTTATGCTTATATTTATTGTTCTATGTTTGGATTTCGTAGTAAGCGCTAGGTGTTGCAATTTTAATATCTAACAACTAACTGTCAAATATGCTCAAAATACGATTTTATAAACTGCTTTATGCTCTCACCGTGTAACTCAGAATAATCAATTGTATGGTAACTTACCCATTTGACGGCAAGTACGTCATCGCCAATTTCGAACTCATTTATTTCGTCGGCTAACGTAACGATAAAACAAGAATCGAGTATTGGGTAGGTTACGCCTTCGTACTCGTACGTTGTATGAGCGCTGCCAAAATACTTCAATCGAGCTACGGCTACACCAAGCTCTTCGTTCAATTCACGCTTTAAGCCTAGTTCAATAGTTTCATTTAAATCAAGAAAGCCCCCAGGTAAATCCCACATTTCTTTGCCGGGTTCATATTTGCGCTGCGCAAGTAAGATCTGCTTGTTGCCGTCTTCGATTATGGCCGCAGCAGTCGGCTTAGGGTTTAAATAAACGCTTTGTCCTGTTACAGAATCTTTAAAATGTCCATCTGCTTGTGGAATAAGCTGATTGCCTGTATACGGACTGTAGTGAAATTGAAACGGGTTATTCATTTAAAGCATTATAGCGTGCATTAGAAATTAATTATTAGCTTTTTGCGCTTGCAGCGTTGCGCGATAATACAGCACAAAAATCATCGAAGATGTAAATAACGATATCGCCATCCCGATAAGTACCAGCATGCTTCCAGAACTAATAAACAGATTGTAGAAAGTGTGAAGCAATACTGCGGCCATGAAACTGGCTGCCAACTGCCATGCTTTGTGGCTACCAAAGGTGTATTTAGCAAAACTGTACCCAGCAATAGCGGTTGTGCCGGCATGCAAAAATAGAACGAACACAAGCCGCAACAGCACAATACCCGTCCCGCCGTAGCTCAGGCCGTAAAAGAATGTTTCAAAAACTCCAAACGCCAACCCTGCTAACGCGAAGTAAATCACCCCGTCGATAACATCGTTAAAATAAGACTTACCATATATATGCAACGCCATTGGAATAAACTTCAGCAATTCTTCAGACAGCGCAAAAAAGAAAATATAACTTAGGCCTTGTATAGAAATATCGATAAATAAAGCCTCTTCCGAGCTAGCAAAGCCAAGAGCTCGCGCTATTATCTCGTTTGCTGGCCCTGCTAAAAGCAATACGAGCAAGCCGATTATTATCGCTTCTCGGACCGCTTTTTTTGGCTCTCTGCCAGTGGAGTCATTGTCTAGCAAAAACTTCGCGACCCAATATGACGGGGCAAGCAACAGGAACAGAAAGAAAGTCACAAACTAACCTTTAGTTGAAATTAAAGGAATCTATAATTTCGTTAATCTCTACGACATCAGCGTCAAGATCGTCGGCAACACCTACAAACACCACAGCCATTTTGCCGTCATTTAGCATAAACACATCCGCATACAAACTAATTTCGGTATCGTCAGTTGTATCAGTAGCTTGCATTTCCATCGACAATTTAATTTGCTCGGTGCTGAATTCGTCGATTGTGACTGTAGGATCGCCCTTAAGTTCGACGTTGTTGTTTGAAGTAAATCCGCCTACAAAGCCTTCGACAAAGCTGTCAATCAACTGCTCTTCGTCCTCACCCGATTCTTTTAATATGGTAATTGTGCCTTCGGGGTACACATTTTCTTCAGTTGCTACCATAACAGCTGCCGCTTTAAACCCAACAGCAGATTCTTTGGTGTAGTAAACTTGGGTGCCTTCTTCTTCACGCTCCCAACCAATTGGAACCTCTACCGAATAAGTATCTTCGGTAATAACTTCACGGTTAGCTAGATCTATGCCACCCATTTGGCCAATAACAAAGAAAGCTAACCCACCAATAACCGAAACACTCACTACCGCTAAAATTGCTTTTGTTATAGATTTCTTAAGCTTGGCTGGGTCTTGGTTTGGCTGATCAGCGTTCTGAACAGGTGTAAATGTTTGTGGGGGTGGGGTTTGAGGAGGTTGATCCGGTTGAGCTGGTTGTACGGGTGCTGCCTGGGTAGGCTCGACAGGCGCCGCAGATTGCTCTGCAGGTGGTGCCGCTGCTGGTGGTTGAGCTGCTTCCGGTGTAGTTGAACTCGGCTGCACTGGCTGGCCTGGCGCCGGCTGAGTAGTTTGCTGTTCAGGCTGTGCTGGCTGAACTGGTTGTGCCGCTTGTACTGGCTGTGTCTCTGGTGGCGTAGCTGGTTCTGGGCTTGGCGATGCGTCCGTCGGCGGATTAGTTTGTGGTTGATTGTCGTCCATAAGGGTACTTTCTGTTTATGTAATTTAGTCTAACTATACCGCACAAGCTAAAAATCAATAAAAAATTAGTCTAACATCGCCCACAGAGCACTCTTATGACCAGCAAAATTTGCCGATGAGTAGCTTGTTAATTCAACGATCATGCTTGGTATGCCTTTGTTGTCGACCGTCCACTCCTCGAAACTTCCGGTAACGTTGTAGTTAAAAGTAGACTGCGAGCTTTGACCAGTGGTGTTTCTGTAACCAGCTAGTTTAGCGTAGGTAGCGGCATAGGTTTCAGAAATATTCCCGACGTCGCCAATTACGACCCCGCCAACCGCGTGGAATGACAACAATAACCGTGGATTCATCTTTTCTACATAACTAGCTAATGCTTGTGCAGCTGGCTCGCTTAGCGGCTCTGTGCCGCCAGCGCCTTTCAGTATGCCGTTTTTACTTTCGGTGTCCGCCTGCCAATCTGCAGTCGGGAAATTACGGTTGAGGTCAACATTTGCCGAGTTATTGCGCGTGCCCGCAGCAAGGCCGTCTGCGTTTACATTAGGCACAATAACTACTCTTTTACCGCTATATCGACTTGGGTTAGCCTCTAGTTCATTCACCCACAAATCAAGTATTTTTCTAGAGCTACTTTCGTTACCATGCAGTCCGCCCACAAACATAGTTACGGGACCAGAGTTGCCAAAGCTATACGACAAAATAGAGCGGCCTTGTCGAGTGCTGCCGATCGTACTGACACTGTGGCAGGTCGTGCGGCCTGTAAAACTCCAGTCTTCAGTAGCTGCTATACCGTATTTGCTCACTATTCCCGGCTTTACTGTAATGGTAAATTGCTGACATTTTGGTAGGCTACGCAACTTCACGGTGGCTTGAGTGGCGTTCTTTTTATTAATAGTAGCAGTGCCACCACTAAACGAAATAAGGTCGCTTAACGCTACGTCATCACTAAGCTCTTGGTCAAATGTAAGGATAATAGTTTCATTAGAACCGACCTTAATGGTGCTGGCGCTAACACTCGCTACCGCAGGACCGCCAGACAACGTAAACCGTACTTGATATGGTTCTGCTAACGAACTGCCGTCCAAAGATTCTGCTTCAACAAGCCTAATAATGTAGTCGCTGTTACGTGTTAATTCTTCGCTGGGGGTAATAATAGCTTTGGTGTCTTTGTAGGTTAGGCTGCCTTTTACGGCCGTCTCTTCGTCGCCATCGACTTGCATTAAATAGGCCTCAGCTGCATGCAGCTCTTTATCAGTTTCAACTGTAAAGTTAGCTGGTTTATCATAAATTATTTGACCTTCGGAAACTGACGAACCGATAACTGCTATGGCTGGTAGGGTTTCGAGCTCGCCTTCGCTGACTCTTACTTTTTGCCCCGAAAAACCACGCAGTAATTTGTAGTCATATTCCGCGCCTTGATCGAGGCTAAGCGTTGAGACATCACACACCACAGCTGACGACGTTGGCGTACATTCAGTTGCTTTGTCATCGACCACGATTTCATATTCATGCAAGTTGTCGGTTTGGCTAAGCGGTATTTTTATAGTCTTTTTGGTTGGAATTGGTTTTTTAAAAACAGACAAATTTGCCTGTGGTAGCCCAGGCACTTCAACTGCGAAGTTTTTTTGCGCAAAAAAGCCGCCCCACGGAGCACTCGCCACTGTGCTCGTACCAGGTTTTGGTGCTTGTTTAGGGCTTACGCATGTTTCGCTTGAAAAAATCGGGATACTTCCCAGCTGCTTATATTCACCATGGGTTACTTCAAAATAATCATCGTCAACTGTTTCATGGATAGTCGGAAAAAGCGTAAACTTTTCAATACAGTTACCGCCTGCATAGCTAAAATCAATTGTTTTTGCAGGTAAAAATATAACTAAATAGATACTCACAGCACATACTGCTGCAAACACTACGTACACCAACATAGGCAAGTCGGCAGCCCAAAAATAGGCGTCCTTTATTTTTTGTCTCACAACGTTTTCGTTTTTAAGTGTTAAACATTAGTATTTTAGCATTATCAATGTTTTGTAGCAAAATGATAAAAATTCATAATTGAGCCGGGGGTGAGAGCCTGCCTGCCGCAGGTAGGGACTTGGTCGGGGTGAGAGGACTTGGTCACGTTCCGCGACCCCGAAACTTCACGTTTAAAAACTAGTTTTTAACGGAAGGTTTCCTTGCGAAATGACATTTAGTCATTTCTCACCTCCGACTCACTCCGTGAGTTAGGAGTCACAAGTCTTCTCAAGCATTAAAAAAACTGCCCAAATGGACAGTTTTTTTAATGGTCGGGGTGAGAGGACTTGAACCTCCGACCTCACGGTCCCAAACCGCGCGCGCTAGCCAACTGCGCCACACCCCGATAAACAGAGGTTATTTTACATTTTAAACGATCATATTACAAGAAAAGCGTTAAAGACTAGTTTTTTGATCTTTCAATGAGACTTGTTAAACCGCCCATTACAGCTTGCTGCTCTAAGTCTTCGTCTGGTTTTTCGTAGTAGCTTTCTGCTACTGCCAAACATTGATCAAGTAGGTTTATGAGTTTGTTAAACATATTCTCATCAATGGACTCAATTGGGTAGCGCCTATCAGAACTCAATGCTTCCTGTGTTTGATCTCCTACAAATTGAAGGCCAATTCCCTCTTCCCAGATTGGAAATAAGCTATATTTACCCGATTTAAGATCCCCTTTGAATATATCTTTAGCCGTCGGTATTTCAACGAAATCTACATCAAATTCTTCCTCAAGATCCACCGTGCCCTCATTAATAGTGTATCGCTCTAAGCATGCTGTCCAGCCGTCAAATCTAGAGATTTTTTGTGAACCCTTTTCTTTAGTTTGCTGAAAAAGAGTTATGAAAATCTCCTCATCTGAGTCCGACCAAATAACAACGTCTAGATGAAATTCTTCATGTCGTAAGGTGTCTGGGTTTGGCACAGGGCTATTAAACTTTTCTATAATGTGCACTACACGAGCGCTTTCAAAATCGAGAGAATCAGAGGCCCATAGGGCGGCCTCGCTCGCCACACCAACATCATCGCTTAAAAGGTGAGCAAAATCGTCAAAAAGTGCGCCAATTCGGGCCTTTCTCGCCATCGGCTGAGTGTCCTCTTCAAATTGCTCCTTGGCATAGCCCTCAGCTAATAGTGCGTTTACCCAGTCGTCTGCAGTACTTTCACTCATTAGGTAGAGTAAATCATCATTTTGTTCAAATTCTGACCAAGACCGAGGCTGCATTCATCTCCCATGCCCACCGCTTTTACTTTAACTTTTACTTCGCGTATTCGATTGCTCGGGTTTCGCGGATTACGTTCACCTTGATTGTACCAGGGTAGCTTAAGGTAGATTCGATTTTGTTTGCCACGTCGCGGGCTAGGCGGATTGCGCTTAGGTCGTCGATGCTTTCTGGGCGGACAAATACTCGAATTTCGCGTCCTGCGCTAATGGCGTAGCTTTTTTGTATACCGTCAAAACTGTTAGCAACGTTTTCAAGCTCTTTCATTCGCTTCACAAAGTCTTCTGCAGAAATATTGCGCGCGCCTGGTCGAGCGGCTGAGATAGCGTCAACTACCCGAATAATCATTGCTTCTGGTGTCGCGGCCTCAACGTCATCGTGGTGAGCGTGAATAGCGTGAACAATTTCTTCTTTCATGCCAGCTTTTTGAGCGAGGTCTGCTCCAATGTGGTGGTGCTTACCTTCAATTTTATGAGTAACAGCTTTACCAATGTCATGTAGCAAGGCGGCTGTTTTGGTAATTTGAATATCGGCTCCAATTTCACCAGCTATCATTCCAGCTAAGTGAGACATTTCGGTGCTGTGCTTAAGTACATTTTGACCGTAACTAGTGCGGAACTTCAATTCACCAAGTAGACGCTTAATGTCTTTTGGCAAGCTCGGTACACCAACTTCACGCATGGCGTCTGTGGCTGCTTGTTCAATTTCTTTATCAAGTTGTTTGCCGGCTTTTTCGACAACTTCTTCGATGCGTCCGGGATGTACTCGCCCATCTTTAATCAATGTTTCCATAACAATCCGTCCAACTTGTCGACGGATAGGATCGAAACAACTCAATACGACAACACCAGGGGTTTCGTCAACCATAACGTCAACACCAGTTAAACGCTGAATGGCTTGAATATTACGGCCTTCTTTGCCAATTATTCGGCCTTTCATGTCGTCAGGAAGTGGTACAGCAACAATTGTTCGCTCTGCTGTCACATCACTGGCTAGCCGTTCCATGGCGGTTAAAATAGCTTTTTGAGCTGTTTCTTCGGCGTCCTCGACAGCTGTTTCTTTAAGCTTTTCAGTAAGACTGACTAAGTCGTCTTTAATGGTTTTTTCGGTCATCTTCATTAGCTTTTCAGCAGCGTCAGCTTTTTTAAGCTTCGCTATTTTTTCAAGCTGCTCTAGTTGTCGGTCTTTAATTTCGTGGATCTTGCCTTTTAAGTCTTCTAGCTCTTCTTCGGTTTTGCGTAACGACTCTTGCCGTTTATCGACTTCTTCTAGCTTTTTTTCTAGTGATTCTTCGCGTTTTACTACGCGCTTTTCTGTTTCGGCCAACTCGTGGCGTAACTCTTTTTGCTCTTTGCGAGTTTCGTCAGCAATTTTATTAGCTTCTTCTTTTGCTTTTAACACAATGTCTGCAGCTTCGTTTTTTGCTTTCGAGAGCTTTTCGTCAGCTCTTTTTTCTACGTCACCAATTTTTCGTTTTGTTAATACACCTGAACCACCAAAGCCAATACCAATACCAGCCAAAGCGGCAATAATTGCAGCTACTTCCATAGAAGTACTTCTCCCTTTTTTGTTGCAGGACCACAATCTAAACTGTTGTAACGTGCTTTACCGCGTGAGGGTTTAAGCAAATACTATCCGGGCCGATTGCTCCCACAACACCTAAATGTTGTTTTCTCTCAAGGAATAAATCCTTGCAATAATTGTACGCTGATTGTGTTTGAAGGGCAAAGACGATGTTTTTACCTGAATTCAGCAAGCTGCCGTTTGCATTCATTTCCACCATTTTGAGTGATCAAAACGGTGGAGCCAAAAGATCACCCTGTTCACATCTCTTGATATACTCACTGCTTGTTTAACAACAGCCTGTGGAATGGCTAAAGCCAGTCTGAAAGTTATCTATAAGAGTCTCAGACACGTCCTCGGCTTAATTGTTGTTAAGCCAAGCATTCCTATTCAGGATCTGCTCAAAAGGGATTGGCGAGCGAAGCTCGCTGGGTCTGGGCATAAAAGACAGCTTTTCCTGATTAGATGTTGTAATTCAAATTGTGTGAACCTTAACCTGCCTACCGGCAGGCAGGCGAGTGAAGTGTGCTTCCCAAGAAAACTTATTTTCTAGGTTTGGTAATATTCGCTTCCCCGCCATACACTGGCAAAACTACTTTTTGATTTTCGCCACTTTTAAGTTTTTCTATTCCCTGAGCAAACCAAATGTCACCTGCGGCTGCGACCACTGGAACGTCGAGCGAATAGCTTAGGGTGTTTGCAAGTGTCACGCCAATTCTCAACCCAGTAAAACTACCCGGCCCTTCAAACGCGACTATGCCTTCAATTTGGTCAAACTTACTGTTGGCTGCGTCGAACAATTCATCAAGCTTATAAAAAATAGTGCTCGATAATTGCTTGTGGCCTTCCCATTCTACTTTTTGTATGTCATCGCCGATTTGTAGCCACAGCTCTGCTTGGGGTTTGTCTGTGCGAATTCCTAAGATATTCATGGTTGTTTATCGAAATTTATAAAATGCAATATTCGATCATTTTCTGATGTGGCGGTAATTTCTATCTTCTTTGTGTTAGCCGGCAATACCTCTCGTACCGAATCAGCCCATTCTATAAGCACTACATCGCCATCTTGTATGGCTTCGGTAAGTTCGTCTTGCATAATTCCCGCATTGTCTAGCCGATGAAAATCGTAATGACGAATTAAATAATCAGAGCACTGGTACTGCCTCTCGACAGTAAAGCTTGGGCTTTGTACGTCATCGGTACTGCCAGCACCAGCCGCAATTCCTCGAACTAGCTGGGTCTTCCCCGCCCCTAGATCGCCAACCAACTCAATAACATCACCAGGAACTAAAACCTTAGCTATCTTTTCGCCGACCTGAAACGTAATTTCGGGCCCGATGGAACGTACTTGAAATGTCACGCCTGAACTCATATAAACCATAGAATAACGTGCCAACACCTGCGGCTGCAACTACTGATAGATTCGCACTCTCAATTGGTATAGCAGCTGGTTGCGCTAGCGGGTTGCTGGAACTAACAGTCAGCCCAGATTCAGAAGACTGATTATTGGCAGCCTGCTCTTGGGCAATTTTGTCTTGCTTAGTCTGCAATACATTTTTGGCCGCTGGCGTAGGCTTTGCCGTCCACTGCCATTTACTACCTATAAAAGCCCACGCTAAGCCATCCTCGGCTTTTGAATATTCACCAGCCGTGCTCTTGCTGTCGCCATTTGGATCGAGCAACTGTGCCTGACCGCCGCTATTGCCAAGGCTCATTTTGCTGTCAGCAGAAAAAATAGCTACGTACTGGCCAGGTTGCAAAATAATGTCATCAAGCGTTTGTGTTGTGGCCAAAGATTTACCGGTTTTTAACTTGTAGTCTTTAACGTTTACAGCAAATGTATTTGGGTTATACAGTTCTACAAATTCATCGTTTTTGTCTAGCAGCGGACTGGCAGGGTTTGGCAGCAGCTCGGTAATTACCACTTTGGCATAGCTGCGTTTTTTCGGTGTTTGCGAAGAAGATGATGCACTGGCGACGCTGGCTGTGTCTTCATGTGGCGATAAGTTCTGCTGGCCAGGTGTTACCCGGTTCGTAAAAACATAGGTAGTGCCAATTTTCGACCAACTTTCACCAATGGGAGCTTTTTCGTACGCAACCAACTCTGAAACTATTGAACCGTCGGGTGCCAGCACTTGAGCTTTGCCACCAGAGTTAGCGAGCACCAAACCACTGTCGCGTGATTCAAACGCAATATAGCTTTTAGCCGGCAAAACTATGTCGGTAATTTCAAATCTGTACTGTAATTTCGACCCTGTTTGAATTACATAGCCATCTAAATCAATTTCAAGAGCGCTAGGATTATACAATTCCACAAATTCATCGTCGGCATCTGTTTGCGGGCTTTTGGGATCGATAAATAATTCTGAAATTTCTACACTCAAATAGTCTTGATCGTTGCCTGTTCCCTCGTCGGGCAATGGCTGTTCTTCTGGGTCTGGTTCTTCGACTGGCTCAGCCTCTTCTACACTGGGAGTACGAGTAGGCGTCGGGTCGTCCGACACTTCAAAATCAAGGGAGTTGTCATTAGTGTCTATAAACAGCCCGTCTTCATCAACGATTCGCTTTAAACTTTGGCCAGCTGCTGGCTCGGTTGCTGGCACAGTCTCTGGGCTGTCAGCTGCAACACCGTAGCCAAGTACATCATGAACCTTTTCTTCTTCGCTCAGTTCCCCGGTGTCGGTGTCTTCAACTTCAACAAGCTGAATAAGTCGTATGTGTCCGGCGCTCGCTGCCAGGCCACTATTAAATTCAAAATCAAATTCTTCTGGCTCAAGATTTAGTTCTTCGGTCGCCAATAACACAAATCCTCGGGGCTGTGCTTCAAATTCATCAAATGTCAATTTGGTCTGCCATTGTTCGCCAGTAGCAGACTTATACTGGACCTTCCAGTCGGTTAGGTCTATTGGATAGTCGTTAGGATTATAAAGTTCTATAAATTCTGCTTTAGAGTCATCGGTGCTGGCGGAGAAAATTTCAGTTATGAGTAGATTTTTTTGTTCATCTACGGCACTCAAAGGCACACCCACCAGCAAAACGCACAATATGGTTACTACCCTCCACGTAATACGCACTAAATCTATATAATCACGACGCTGTTAACTTCCAAAGCATGAGCAAAATATTTTGTTGTTCGCTACACTGTTAGTATGCTGATTTTAAATACACAACTTTTGCCACGGAGCATTATTAGTATTCATGCAAGTTCGCCCGTAGCATTTGCCAAACACGTCGTTATTAATCCCCATAACTTAACAATATCGGGCTTTTTTGTGGACTACGCCCGCCTTGCTGGGCAACACCCGGTTTTAATTAGCCAAGATATTCGACAAATTACTCCAAAGTCGTTTGTGATTAACCATGAAGAAGACATAACGCCCGTGGAAGAACTTATACGGTTTTCAAAGGTGGCAGAACTTAACTACGAACTACTGGGTAAAGAAGTCCGAACAGAGTCAAAAAAGAAAGTCGGCAGCGTAGACGAGTACGTTATTCAAGCTGATGGCATGGTCATTTACAACCTGCACGTTAACAAGCCTGTCTGGAAAAGCCTCACTGGTGGTGCTCGTATTATTAACCGTAGTCAAATAGTCGAAGTAACTGACAGCACTATTATTGTTAAAGACGCTGTCATAACTGAAAAACAAGTTGCGCCACAAGCTATTCCTGCGAGCTAGCATCCTCCAGCGCCTTTTTAACATCGCCGTAACTAAAACCATTCCGACACAAATATGCAATTAGCTTTGTGTCGTCTTGATAGCGTTTTTGTTTACGTTTGCTGATAATAATTCGTTTTAAACTAGTTGATTCTTGGTTAAGTTCGTCTAAAACTCGCTCAATAACAGAACCTTCAATGCCTTTTTGTTTCAGTTCAAAAAACAACTTACGTCGCGAAGTTGGCTTAAAGTCATTGCGGTCAACCACCCACGATCGGGCAAAATCTTCGTCATTTAAATATTTCAAGTCCAGAAGTTTGCGGATAATCAGCTCACTATCTTCTGCTGCGGCGTCCTTGCGCATTAAATAGTCACGCATTTCTTTTATGCTGCGTTTTCGTCGCGCTAAGTAATCGAGAGCTTTGGCATACAGTTTGCCATAATCGGATTGTTTTTTAAGCTCGTCGATACGCTGAGGGCTGATCGTGTCGCCAATTTTTAAGTTGCTGTCCTGCCACTGCGATATCGTTAACGAAAAAGAATAGCTGCCGTCTATAAAAAATGAAGCCCGATTTTTGTCTTTTTGTTGTTGCTTGATATTTGTAATCTTCACATTTATATACTACAGTATGAAATCTATGAATTTAGCAGATGAAAAAGCAGACAAAGCCGGCTGTTTAAGGCACGAAGAAGAATTATGCTTATTAGACGCTGAAGCAGCTGAATGGTGTGGTGAGGCAGAACTAGTTTGGTGTGGCAAGGATAAGCAACAAAGCCCCGGAGCATTTTTGACTGAGATTATAGTCGATAAAGACGAAGAGCTGAGAGCAAAGGGCTGGCACCACACCGACATCGCTGACCTACTTTAGGCAGTGCTAGCTTCGCGAATTTTCTTTTCGATTGTAGCCATATCTTTAGGGTGATCAGCCAGCCACTGTTTCGCAGCTTCCTTGCCCTGGCCAATCTTTTGATCGTTGTAGTCAAACCATGCACCAGCTTTCCCAATAATGTCGCATTTGACACCTAAATCCACTATATCGCCAGTTTTTGAAATGCCTTGGTTATACATTATGTCGAATTCAGCAATTTTAAACGGTGGGGCAATTTTATTTTTTACCACTTTAACTTTTGTTCGATTTCCTATTACTTCATCGCCAGATTTAATTTGGCCAATACGCCTGATATCTAGCCGGACAGAGCTATAAAATTTTAGTGCGTTGCCGCCGGTTGTGGTTTCTGGATTACCGAACATGACGCCGATTTTCATTCGTATTTGGTTAATGAATATAACCGTACAATTTGTGCGATTAATTACACCTGTTAATTTACGCAGCGCTTGGCTCATAAGACGAGCTTGCAAGCCCATGTGACTGTCACCCATTTCGCCTTCAATTTCTGCTCGTGGCACTAATGCGGCAACAGAGTCGATCACCACAAGGTCAACGGCATTAGACCGCACTAATGTCTCGGCGATTTCCAAAGCTTGTTCGCCAGTATCAGGTTGCGAAATAAGTAAATTGTCGAGGTCAACGCCAATTTTTTTAGCGTATTCAGGGTCAAGGGCGTGTTCGGCGTCAACAAATGCAGCTGTGCCACCTTGTTTTTGAATTTCGGCAACAGCGTGCAAGGTTAGTGTGGTTTTACCAGAACTTTCTGGGCCGTAAATTTCGATAATCCTCCCCCGTGGCAAGCCACTGCCAAGTGCAAGGTCAATGCTTAAACTGCCACTTGAAAACGTTTCAACATTTTTAGCAGTATTTTCACCTAAATTCATAATAGAACCACTGCCAAATTGCTTTTCGATCTGCTCCATCGCCAGCTTTAGTGCTTGTTTTTTACCGTCGTTTGATCCACCCTTGTCAGCCTTTGCCGCCATGTACCCCTCGCTTTCTTGATTACTCTAGTATACAAACAAATATTGACTAAATAAAATACAGATTATCTAAAGTGATTATGCTTATAGGTAGAAAAACTAAAGATGGAAAGCTATAATACAGCTAATGATTAAAAATAGACATGGGTGGCGCAGCGAATGAGAATCCCTGATGCAATGGTGCAGCAGCTACTGCTGGAGGCCAAAAAAACCACAACCGACCAGATTGACGAGCTGGCTAAGCTTGGCAAACAACAAAATAAACCACTGCAAGATATGGTTATCGAAAAGCAGGTCATTAATGAAGCTGAGCTGGCTCAGCTCTACTCCAAAGAAATCGACGTATCCTTTATTGACCTGAGCGAACTAAAAATCGACAAAGAAATTTTAAAGCAAATTCCAGAACGAATTGCTAAAGAGTACCGAGCTGTTTTATTTGAAGTAAAAGGCGACACAAAAAAACTAGCCCTCGCCGATCCAGACGACTTACAAGCAATCGATTTTTTAACCAAACAACTTGGTGGCAATATCGAAATTTATCTTGCGACCAACAAAGACGTGTCGGTCGCGCTCGATGACTACAAAGGCAGTCTTTCCAGCGAATTAAGCTCTGTTGTTACTGGTGAAGGTGACGAAGAAGAGGCAGTAAAAGAAGCTGTTAAAGAAGAAGATTTAGCCGAAGACTCGCCAATAGCCCAAACCGTAAACTTAATTATTGAATACGCTATTAAAGCCAAGGCCTCCGACATTCATATTGAACCACGCGAGCAATTTGTGCAGGTGCGCTATCGGGTCGACGGCGTTTTGCGTGAGGCCAATAAGCTGCCGCGTAAAGTAATGGCCGCATTAGTGTCACGTATAAAAATCCTGGCTAACTTAAAGATCGACGAACACCGTGCTCCCCAAGACGGCCGATTTAAAATTTCACTTGGTGAAGCCATTTATGCAATGCGGGTGTCTACCCTGCCAGTAGTTGACGGCGAAAAAGTTGTTATGCGTATTTTAGACGAAACCACACAGGCTCTTAGCCTTGAAGAGCTCGGCTTTTGGGGTGTGAGCCTAAAAAACATTCACGATGCAATAAGCCAACCACATGGCATTATGCTAGTGACCGGCCCGACTGGATCTGGTAAGTCGACTACTTTGTTCTCGGTACTAAACCTGCTTAATAACCCTGGTGTTAATATTTCTACCATCGAAGACCCAGTTGAATACCGCATTCCGGGTGTTAACCAAACTCAAGTAAACGTAAAAGCTGGCATGACTTTCGCAGGTGGTTTGCGGGCGCTACTGCGACAAGACCCAAACGTTATCATGATCGGTGAGATCCGTGATGGCGAAACAGCTGATCTAGCTATACAAGCTGCTCTAACTGGCCACTTAGTGTTTGCCACTCTGCACACCAACAACGCTGCAACGGCTATCCCGCGGCTTCTGGACATGGGTGCAGAGCCATTTTTGATAGCTTCTACCGTACGAGCGGTGATTGGTCAGCGACTTGTACGTCGCCTTAGTCCCGAAGCACGCGAAAGCTATCACCCAACTCAAGCCGAATTAAAAGACATAAAAGATAATTTTGAAATTAAAGAGGCGATCGCTCAAGTTAAACAAGCCGAAAAGATTAAAATCGACAAAGAGGAGCTTGAAAAAGAGTCCAAAAAAGTCATAAAACCCGTTAATGCTGACGTTAAAGACAAAAGTATCATGGATAAAATTAAAGAAGATCCGAATATACTAGATCGGTCTGCGGCTGAAGCCGTGGCTGAAAAAGCTGTTAAAGAGGCGGTTAAAAAGCAAGAAGAAAAAGAGTCCAAGCCGAACGACACAAAAGATGACGATGAGGCTGAAAAAATTCAAACTTCTGAAAGCAAGCTAACGCTGTGGCGAGTTAAAGAAGGTGCTGAAGGCACTGGCTATAAAGGTCGAGTAGGAATTTATGAAGTTCTATCAATTTCCCAAAAAGTTCAACAGTTGATTTCTGCTCGAGCAACCGCCGACGAAATTCAAGACCAGGCTATTAAAGAAGGCATGATGACCATGCAGCAAGACGGATTTGTTAAAGCTATGCAAGGTCGAACCACTGTCGAAGAAATCCTAAGAGTGACACGAGAATAATATGGCTAAGTTTGAATACACCGCAAAATCAGCCGAAGGCCAAGTTAGTAAGGGTGTTATTGAGGCCAGCGACCGAGCGGCCGCCCAAAAGGTATTAGTAGACCGTAAGCTTGAAATGCTGCTTTTAAAAGAAGCTGAGAAACAATCTGCGCTTAACAAGTTTTTAAACTTCAATCTGTCTGACCCAAAAGTAAAACTTCAAGATAAAGTCGTCTTTACCCGGCAACTTGCTACCATGATAAACGCTGGAGTGCCACTTGCACGTTCTCTGTCTACGCTGTCGGCTCAAACTGACTCCAAAGCCCTAAAAATCTACCTGCCAAATATCGTCAAAGACGTCGAAGGCGGGTCAACCTTTGCCGACGCGTTGGCTAAATATCCTAAAGTGTTTAATGACATCTACGTAAACATGGTCCGTGCTGGTGAAGCTGGTGGTATTTTAGATTCTATTTTGGAGCGATTGGCAGAACAGCAAGAAAAAGACGCTGAGATCAAAGGTAAGCTCAAGAGTGCTATGACCTACCCAGGGGTGATATTAAGCATTACTATAATTGCATTTTTATTCCTAATGACTACTGTTGTACCTAAAATCGGCAATATTATTCAAGACTTAGCTGGTGAGGACTACACCCCGCCTGTCTATACAAAAGTTATGTTAGGCATTAGTGACTTTTTAGTTAATTACGGCATAAAATCTTTACCGTTTATAGCCATTGGAACAGTCTTACTTATACGCTTTATCCGTAGCCCCAAAGGCAAGCCACTGTTTCATAAATTTTTACTAAAAATCCCACTGATAAATAAGATTCTTATTAAAGTTGCCTTGGCCCGGTTTGCGCGTATATTTAGTTCGCTAAATGCGGCTGGCGTGAATATTCTTGAATCGCTCCATACTACTGGTGCGGCGGTTGGAAACTTAGCCATTAAAGAGAAGATCGACGCTGCTGCCGAGGCAGTAAAAAGCGGTAAACCACTCAGCGAACCGCTTAGTAAAGACCCAATGTTTCCACCAATTCTGGCGCAAATGATAGCTGTTGGCGAAGAATCTGGAGATATCGATACTATTTTGCAGAAATTAGCCAGCTTTTACGAACAAGAGGTGGACCAAGTTGCTGACGCCCTTACGTCCATATTGGAGCCGCTAATGATCGTTGTTTTAGGTGGAATCATTGGCATGATCGCCTTATCGGTCTTTGGCCCAATTAGCTCAATTACTCAATCAATTGGTGGTTAGGTAGTTGACCCCTTAACCGCTTATGCTTATAATTCCGTATAGATACGGCAAATAACGTATTCTTTATCAACAAATAAATAAATGAGGAGGGTGGACTCTCAATGAAAGTCTCATCACTACGAAAACAACAAGGTTTCACAATTATCGAACTTTTGATCGTAATTGTTGTAATCGGTATCCTAGCTGGTCTAGTGCTTAACGCTTTTGGAAATATCCAAGAACGAGCACGTGACACAGAACGACAAAATGACATTAACGCGTTGCACACAGCTCTTGAGTTGTACTACGCAGACAACGGGTACTACCCAGCTGCATTGTCTGACTTAAATGTTAACGCTGAAAGCTTAGAAGGTCCAAACGCAGAAACCTACAACTTTGCAACAACTGCTAGCTGTACAACACTTGCAGGTAACTGTGCAGAGTACACGCTTAACGCGACTATGGAAACCGACCAAGACGACGACGGTGACGTTGACGCAAGCGACGTGTTTGCTCGCGACAGTCTAAACGGAAACCCAGGCTCTCTATAACATAGAGTTGTCTGAGTCAGTAAAAAACCTCCTCTAAACCAGGAGGTTTTTTTAATTTAACTTATGCTTATGATACTGATATAATTCATGTATAACTTGCGTGGGCAAAAAATAAAAAATGAATACACCGTTATTTTATAAAAATAAACCAATCTTTGGCATGGATATTGGGCATAGTACGCTCAAAGTCGTTCAATTAACTAAAAATTCAGATTCATCTTTGCTGGTTCAAGGTTATGGATTTAATAATTTTTCTGGTTCGGCGATCGAGAATGGCATTATTACCGACCCAAGCGAAGTTGCTCAGGCAGCGTACAGCTTACTTACAGAGAAAGTCGTGGGTGGCATTACCACGAACCGTGTGGTCTCAGCTATACCGGTGTCAAAAACCTTTACGCGAGTACTTACTTTGCCGGCTGCTAGCGAAGACCAACTTGATGAAGCTGTAAAACTTGAAGTTGAACAATACGTCCCAGTACCAATTGACGACTTATATATCGACTACAAAATTACCTACCGAGACACGTCCAAAAAAGACGAAGAGCTTGAAATACTTATGGTAGCCGCACCAAAATTAATTGTAGACAGCTATATGGACTTATATGAAATGTTGGGATTGGAAGTCGCAGCCATCGAAACCAGCCTTATATCTTCGGTCCGTGGAGTAAAAAATTCGTTCAATAAAAAACCCGATCCAAAAAAAGGTAAATCAAAGTCTAAAAAAACCAAAACTCAAGCAACTTTACTAATCGACTTTGGAGCAAAATCCAGTGACTTGAGCATATTCGACAATACCATCCGAGTTACAGGCACTATACAAAAAGGCGGTGACGATATAACAAAAGCTATTGCCGACACCCTGAAACTTACCGAACGACAGGCTCATACTCTAAAAAGTCGACATGGCTTAAGTGATAGCAAGCATCAAAAGAAAATAAATGACGCCGCTAAGCCAGTATTGGCAGAGCTTGGCCGTGAAATTCGTAAGATGAAGCGTTATTACGAAGGACGCGCAACTGACGAAGGAGAGATTTCCCAATTAATTATTCTTGGTGGTGGCGCCAATCTACCAGGTTTGCCAGAATTTCTAAATAAAGAAACAGGGATAGAAACTAGCGTTTGTAACACCTGGAACAATGCTGATTTTGGCCGACTCCAAGAGCCGCATCGGCTCGAAACAACTATGTACACCACAGCCTTTGGGTTGGCGTTGGCCCAAATTAAGGGAGAATTGCGATGATAAATTTGCTCCCTCCAGATTACAAAGAACAAATAAAATATAGTCGCTATAACATTACTATGGTCGGATATGTAGTATTGGTGTTCTTAGTAGGTTTGGCTATGTCGGCAATATTATTTGGCTCTAGCCTTATCGCACAAAAACAACTAAATGACCTCGATGCCCAAATTACTGATCAACAGCAGCTTATAAACAACTTCGACGCTGTCCTGCAAGAAGCCAAAGAACTCGATGCTAAAATCGAAAAAGCCGGTGAAGTCATTGCTAACGAGAGTAATTTTATTGGCTTCTTAGAAGAACTGGAGGGTGTTATCCCTGACTTTGCTCGTATTGCTTCGATTAGCTTAAGCCATGCGTCTCAAACAACCGGACCGGATGCACCTGAAGAAGATTTATTGCAGTTGACTATGGCTGTGTCTAGCCGAGACCAAGTAGCTACCTTGCAAAAGACACTCGAAACTATGCAGCGCGTTGAGTCGATTGACGTTCAAGCCGTGCGACAAGACGAAAATGACACATCACAGTTCACAGTTGATATGTTATTAAAGCTAACGTCTCGTCCAGGTGAAAGACTGGAGGTAGCTGAATGAGACCTAAGGCACTTTTCGTAATCCTTTGTTTCGCACTGGTCGCTAGCACGCTTGCTGCCGGTAGCATTTATTACTTTGTTCAAAATGATCTCGAGTCTAACCTTGAGCTAATCCGAGAAAAAACCGCCGAGCTCGACACAATTGATGAAAAAGCTCGACTTCTAAATGACACAAAAATTGAACTGCAAACCCTTAAAGATCAGAATATAGATCAAAAAATTTCAACCATACTTCCTGATGTAAAGAATCAACCTCAGGCAATTCAAAATTTATATTCTATATTCGATCAAAACAAAATTGAGCTTACAGGAATTACGTTTGAAAGCACCGAAGATGAGCCAAACAATACCTCCCAGTCGACTGCGACCGATGTTACCGGTGTTCTCTCGCTGCCAGTTGAACTAACCTTCAATCCAGAAATGTCATATTCAAAAGCTAAAAATCTTATAAAAGATCTCCAGCAGTCGAGCCGACATTTGAGCATTTCGGAAATGCAGCTTACGCCAAATTTGGATTCTGGTAATGTACTGGTATCGATTAGTGTCGACATCCACTTCGAAGCCGAAGTAGCAGGAGCAACATCAGAATTGTCGCGCGAAGAAGTCCTTAAGCAGATTGAAGAAGGCAACCAACAATAATGAAAAAATATCTCGAAAAACTTTTACCACTCCTCCAAGCTTTATTGAAACTGAAGGTCATTATCCTTAGCTTAATTGTGTTTATTATACTTAGCTTAACGATTACGCAGGCCCAAAAAGTTGGTGATAGCATGCTTGACCGTGAATTAATCGACAAGAAGAGACTTGAAATTCAAGCCAATAAAGTAGAGTTCGATCAGGAAACGATTGATATCATCTACCAGCGCGTTAAAGAAGCTAATTTAGAAGCTCAGCCTGTAGACGATTCAACAAGCAACCCATTCTTTTACAACTAAATAACGTCGATGCCGTATTTTTTAATGAATTTTTCGTGCGCCTCGTTAATTTGTTTGGCTGCTACAACTGGGTCTTTAGCCAGGCGAAAAGCAAAATTTGCGGTTTCTCCAGCTGTTTCAACTTGAATCGTTCCAAAGTTAAATACTGACGCAAAAAAGCCCCGCTTAATTGCGGTTACATCTTGAACTTTTTCTAAACTTAATTGCGATACTGCTGAGCTAAACAAGCTGGTTTGCAATATTTGCACCAAGTTTTCTGACGTGACTATTAATTCGTTTGTCCGATATATTCTTGCGGCAATGTAGGTGCCAATTGCTACTAACACTGACACAGCAAAGACAACCATTAAAAACATAGCCCCTTTAAAAAAATCCGGGAAATCAGCACCAAGACCACTGCTGCGTGCAAGCAATGCAATTCCAATTAAAAGAGCTATGATAAATACCCCTGATCCATAAATTGGTATAAGACCAACTGGGTGACGCCGAACTTCAAAGTCAACTGTTTCGCTTGGGTCAATATTTAATATTGTGGATCTCATAATGGTAGTGCTTACTAGTAGTTTTAGTTATACTCTAATTAGTATACACATTATTATGCTTAAAGATGACAACGGCTTCACCCTAACTGAACTTATAGTTGCAATCGTGGTTGCGGTTATTTTGCTGACTGTTGCTAGTAATGCAATTATCAATCTAAATCGACTTAGCGCCCGATCAAGAGCCTTAGCGATTGCAAATGCTGCTGCCGAAAACAAGACCGAGGAAATTCGGAGTATTGGCTATTTGAATCTGGATAGCGCTGGGGACGGCACTTTCAGTATAGACACCAGTGACCTCCCTGATGAGTTAATAAATCCAGTGGCAAGCTACACGGTGTCCACACCTGAGACCGGCCTGAAACAAGTCGAGATTAACCTTGCATATGATGTAAATGGCGACACAGAAAACCTCAACTACACCACGTACATATCGGAGCTTGGCGTTGGACAATAACGACAGCACTCACCAAGCTGGCTTTACTATTTCAGAGCTACTGGTAGCTCTGGTGGTGACGAGTGTAGTGATCGTAGCGATATTTCAGCTTTTTACGAGTTATTTTGGCGCAACCTTAAACAATGGTGCTCAGGTTAATCTAACTAATGAATCGCAAACTATTCTTAGAAAAATCGTTGAAGAAATACGGACAGGTTCAGCCATCCGTCAACAAAATTTAGTCCCTGACAGTAATGCACCAGGAGGCAATTGGCAAACATCTGAATCAGATGTAGTAATCATAATTGCTACCCCGACAATGAATGCCGATGGTGATTTTATAATCGACCCAAACACCGGCTCACCATACCAAACAGAGTATGTGTATTTTGTAGAAGACACCACGCTTTTCAGAAGAACGTTAGTGCCAGGCGGTGCATCCAGCAGCTCTCCTGCCGAAGAAACAAGCTGCCCTGAAGCTGTTAGTTCACCAAGTTGTCCGCCCGATCAAGTCATTACGTCCCATTATGCAGCAATGAATTTCGACTTCTTTGACCAGAACAACGACGAGACGCCATCTCCGAGCTTAGCTCGTTCGTTAGTAATCAATATTACTCTACAAAGAAGCGGATTTGGTGAACCACGAACGGCCGAAAACCAAATACGAATGACATTAAGAAACAACGAGGATTTTTGATGCCACACACCCTACATAACACGACCGAAAAAGGCTTTATTCTTCCGAGTATTGTCGTTCTTATTACGTTCTTAATTGTGGTGGCTGCATCGTTTTTGCAGCTTGCTTCAAGTAGTTATTCTACTGCTATTGCTGATAAAACCATCGTCCTCGCCCAATTAGCAGCAGACGGAGGCATTGACTATTCAATGAACAAAATCAGCCAAGACCCAACCTGGCTTGGAACCGATGGTTTGGATGCAGATACCGATCCTGACGAAATAGAGCTCCACAATGACGGAACGTTTAGAACCACCTTCACTTCGCAAGTGTACAACCCTGCAGTTGATGAAAAATACTTTGAAATTACCGGCCGTTCCTACCGGCTAAGCGACAATAGCTTGCAAGCTACTCGCAGTTTTAGGGTTGACCTAAGCCCCGTTGTCTTCGGTGATGCCTCTATCATTACTGGCAATGGTGGCTTGGTTATGGACAACAGCTCAAAAGTAGTTGCTGGAAGTGTATTTATTAACGGCACCTTAACCATGAACAATAGTTCGCAAATTGGGCTTAGCGTTAATCCTGTCAGTGTAGAAGTAGCTCATTTCTCATGCCCAAACCCACCCGATGCAACATACCCACAACAATGTGCAGATGGTGAAAACGGTGAACCCATTACTATGAATAACTCAGCCCATATATACGGTGATGTCCGGGCCACAAACCAAACAGACGGATCTGGCATGAGTGATGGCGGCCTGGTTCCAAACCAGACAGTCGCAGACAGAGAGTTACCGCCCCACGAGCGAGATACCCAAATAGCGGCTATTACTACCGAGCGCTCTGGCAACGATGCCTCGTGCACCAGTAACAACGGAGTGGAAATCTGGGAAGCTAATACAAAAATCAATGGCAATGTTACTGTTTCAAAAAAATGCACAGTAATTATCGAGGGCGATATTTGGATAACAGGCGATTTCACGATGCGTAATCAAGGGAAAATTATTGTTGACGATCTAGTATCAACTACTCCCTACATCATGATCGATGGTGACGACATAGATTTTATGAATAGCACAGAAATTATAGCCAACAACTTCGATGTAGGAGCTAATATCATTGGCTACTACAGTACTGCTCCTTGTTCACCAGACTGTAGTAACGTCACTGGCCCAGATTTTGAATCCTCTAAAGACCTCGAAACTATTACGATCAATAATTCTCTGAGCGCGCCAAATACCTTGTTTTATGCTCGATGGACAAAACTTACTGTTTTTAACAGTGGGTCAATTGGCGCACTAGTTGGACAGACAATTCATCTTAGAAACTCAGCTGCTGTCACTTTTGGTACAGACATAAGTGGTACTGGTACTCAAATATGGGTAATCCGGACCTATAAGCGTATTTAAAGTAAAGAATTTTGCCCGTCATCAGATTGATCTGATTGCTGTTGTCCGCTTAAGCTATCTATAATTGGTCGGTTTAGGTGCTTATATGCCTTGTGAGTGACTTGTCTTCCTCGGGGTGTTCGCTGCAGCATACCGATTTGCATTAAAAATGGCTCATAAAAGTCTTCAATTGTTGAACGCTCGTCGGCGGTCAGCGCAGCAATCGTGTCGAGTCCAACAGGCTTCATGCCGTAGTTATCAATAATTGCTTCCAACACACGCCGATCGGCTGGGTCTAAGCCAAGCTCATCAACTTCAAGCAGGTTTAAACCATCGACGGCAACCTGATGGGTTATAATTCCCTGCCCTTCAACCTGAGCATAGTCGCGCGTTCGTTTAAGCAGCCTATTCGCGATTCTCGGCGTTAGGCGAGCTCGTTGAGCTAAAATTACTGCTGCTTCTCTAGCCAGCTCCACCTCTAAAATTCCGGCCGCTCGTTGAATGATTTGTACCATTTCCGCAATTTCGTAAAATTCTAAGCGGTGCACTATGCCAAACCTATCACGGAGCGGTGCGCTAAGCGCTCCGGCACGGGTCGTTGCTCCAATTACCGTAAACTTAGGCAGATCTAATCGCAAACTTCGAGCTGACGGCCCCTTACCGAGCATAATGTCCAATTTAAAATCTTCCATTGCCGAATATAAAACTTCTTCCACGGTACGATTTAGCCGATGTATTTCATCTATAAACAGGATGTCGTTTTCCTGTAGATTCGTCAGCATACTAGCCAAATCACCAGCTCGTTCAATGGCCGGACCGCTGGTTGCTTTTAGCTGAACACCCATTTCGTTAGCTATCACCCAAGCCATGGTCGTCTTGCCTAGACCCGGTGGGCCAAACAACAAAACATGGTCAACGGCATCACCACGTTGCTTAGCAGCTTTTATAGCCAGTTGAAGGTTTTTCTTTAGTCGTTCTTGGCCAATATAGCTCGCAAAATCTTGCGGCCGCAGACTGTTTTCTACAGCGACTTCTTCGTTGTCTTCTGGTTCGTCGCTGGTGGCATTAACTATTCTGTCGATACTCATGCTAGCTCCTTCAAAGCCGCTCGTATTCGGGCCTCGGTACCTTCAGCGTCAACATTAGCTAGGGCTTGCAAGGCCTGCTGAGAACTATAGCCAAGTGCGATCAACGCTTGCAGCGCTTCGTCGTTTCCTTGCGAGTTCCCCATTGTAGCTTTTTCGTACAAGACATCTTGGCCTAATTTATCGCGCAACTCTACAACAACACGCTCGGCGGTTTTTTTGCCAACTCCGCTGGCGCCAGAAATGTAGGCATTATTACCGCTCGCAATAGCTTGCTTGATTGAGGCAACAGGACCTAAGTCAAGGATAGCTAACCCTGCTTTTGGGCCAATTCCGTTAATACTAATTAAATCTTCGAACAAATTAAGGGCATCGGTGCTGCTAAACCCATATAAATCATGCGCTTTTTCTTGTATATGCTCGTAAATAAACACCTCAAGTGATTGGGCAAGTTTAATGTGATCAAGGTCTTCTCGGCTGACATGCACGCCGTAACCAACCCCATTAACATTAATGGTAACTTTTGATTTTCCAACAAAAACAACAGAGCCTGAAAGATACGAAATCATGCCCAAAGTATAACAAATATACACTTTTTAACGATCGTAAAAATTTGTATACTCTAATCATGTCAACGCGAGCAGCAGACCAAGCCAGTGCTCAAATCCTAAAAACATGCCTTCAGCTATTAAAAGATGCTGGTGGCTTAAGCCGAGACACGTTAAAAAACACCCTCACAAAACTCGATTTTGACCTATCTAACCGTCTCGTTAATTTACGCGTAAATTCTGTAATTTTGCGGGCTCGATCATCGCAGTTTATCGAAGAAGAAAATGGTCAATTAACGGTAACCTCTGCCGGTGTACTGCAGCTACAAAAACTAATACGGATCACTGACTTTAAGTTTCTTAAAAGCCAGCCATGGGACAATAAATGGAGGCTACTAAGTTACGATGTTCCAGAAACCGAACGTCAACTTCGCAATGAACTACGTGCCCTTATTAAGCAAGCGGACTTTACTTTATTGCAGCGAAGTCTATGGATTACGCCGTACGCCTGCGAAAAACTCTTAGAAGATTTACTAGACAACTACCCAGATTACGTACAGCTATTTATCGTCAGCTCCATTAAGGGCGACATGAATTTTAGCGCAAATTTCAAAAACTACATCGACTAACTATACAAAAATTAACGATCGTAAAATTTTGTATAGTCCGAGCGCTGCACCGGTATTGATAATTCAGCGACTGGTTAATTTAGATTGTAAATCCGTGAGTTAGGGCTACGGCTAGGCCATCGGCTGCGTCGTCGGGTCGAGGAATGTCTTTTAGTTTCAACAGAGTTTTTACCATTTCTTGAACTTGAATTTTTTCCGCCTTACCATAACCGGTCATAGCCTGTTTAATCTGCAGCGGTGTGTACTCTGCTATCTGTAAATTCGCTTTGGCAGCGGCAAGTAAAACAACTCCACGGGCTTCGCTTACTGTCATTGCTGTCGTTATATTTGTGTTAAAAAATAGCTTTTCGATCGCCAGGGTGCTTGGTGTATGCTCTTGAATTAATTCCGTTACACAATCAAAAATAATTTGCAGTCGCTCGCCTTGGGGCTGATGGGCTTTGGTTCGAATCACTCCTGCATCAAGCATTTTTGGCTTAGCTTTAATAACTTCGATCACGCCAAAACCAGTTATACCGGTGCCTGGATCTATGCCGAGGATTTTCATTAAATTACGTATTTTCGCCAGTCAACACTACTAGCAATTCTTATGTTGTTCAAATCTTTTAGATTCACCCATTCCGGAAATTTAGCATATTCCTTTTCGTCCTCATCAAAACCATCAACTGAAAGTTCACCACCGACGTAATTGCATTTGCAATAAATCATTAACGAATGAAATGGAGGGCTGCCTGGTTTATGAGGTTTATAGAAACTAGTTTCAAAACCAACAAAACTCTGAAACGTGGCCTCTATACCGGTTTCTTCTTTTACTTCTCGCTCTACAGCTTGAATGTGGGTTTCGCCAAGCTCAATCCCGCCGCCTGGCAAGTCGTAACCTTCAAATTGAGGCGAAAGCAAAATCTTTCCCTCATGAATTACAATGCCATAAATTGACGGCCTAAACTCTAGGTCTGTTGAATCTACTTTATGCTGTTTGCCGTTGACGTCCTTAGCGATTACTTTCATTAGGCTATGTCAAAATTAGTATAAGTCTCGACAACATCATCAAGCTCATCAAGTGCGTCCATAAGCTTCATCACTTTTTGTTGTTTTTCTTCGTCGTCAATTAGCATTGTTGCTTTTGGTTCGTAGCTGGCAGTGGCATCGGTCACGGTAAAGCCTTCGGATTTTAGAGTGTCTCGCACTTTGCCAAGATCTTGGAGCTCGGTGTACACAATCCATGAGTCGTCAGAGTCAGCAATGTCGCTTGCGCCTGCTTCAATTGCCGTTAATTGGTCGCTGTCGTCATCGCCAGTCTTTTTGATTGTTATTACACCTTTTCTGTCGAATAAATAGCTAACGGCGCCACTTTCGGCCAAATTACCGCCGTTTTTGGTAAAGGCAGTTTTTACAAATGTAAGTGTACGGTTAGTGTTATCGGTTGCGCATTCGATCAACACAGCCACACCTGCGGGGCCGTAGCCTTCATACATTACTTCTTCTACTTGGGCTCCGCCAAGTTCGCCGGCACCACGTTTAATAGCCCGCTCAATATTAGCGTTTGGCATATTTGATTGTTTGGCTTTTTCAATTGCAAGCGCCAGTGTCGGGTTCATGTCGGGGTCTTTGCCGCCAGACTTAACAGCAATTGCTATGCCGTTACCGAGCTTAGTAAATATAGCGCCGCGCTTAGCGTCGTTAGCGCCTTTGTCTCGTTTGATTTTTGCCCATTTAGAATGTCCAGCCATGCAAATTAGTATAAAGGTGAAAGGTCAAAGGTGAAAGGCTTACCTACTCAATCACTTCGCTGGCGTTTAGTTGGCTACCAGATTTTTTATAAAGAATTAAAATGACACCCAGGATTGATGCATAAACACCAATCATGCCAACTGTCGATAAATTAATGGTTACCAGCGCATAAGGAATTTGCGCTAACAATGTCACCAGCGAAGTTATGAGTTCTAAAATAAATCGAGCTGGCCAAGCAAACCAACCAGCGAGTGGGGTTATGAGCCAACCGCTAAGACCGGCAATAAATGTCAAAAGCATGGCCAACGGAATTAACGGCAAAATAATCGCATTGGCCAAAATTGCAATTAACGAAAATTCTCCAAAAATAGCGCCAATTAGCGGCATAGTTAATAACTGGGCGCATGATGTTTCAAGCACTATTTGCATAATTGTGTTTGGTTTTTTGTCGCCGTACAGGCGTTTTGTAACCAGTGGCGCCAATATAAGCACGCCAATAAATGCCAGAAACGACAGCCACCAACCAAGATCACTCCATAAAAATTGCGGATTTAACCCAGCTGTGATTGCGCCGGACAATAACAGCAGCATAGTCGGGCTGACTTTTCGCCCCCAATACCACGCCAGCAAGGCCAGACTGGTCACCACCCCAGCACGAGCAATTGACGGACTTATACCTGTTATGGCGATAAAACTAATAATTAACGCAAAAGAGCCACTGACAGCCCAGTACTTAGAAAATTTTGCCAAGCTACGCCGCATCAAACGCACTAAAATAGTAAGGTTGTAACCACTAACCGCAACAATATGAGTTAGCCCCGTAACACTAAGTGCACTCAATAAATCATCTGGCAGCAAGGTTCTGCCACCAACTAAAAAACCGAGGCCTAAACTGCTCTCGGGTTCTGGTAATGAGCTGTACGTGCCGGCAAAAAAGTTCTTACGAACTGAGTTTATTGGGCTGTCTGTTCTGGCTAGAACATCTACTTGTGCAAACGAAATATCAGCATTATCGCTTCCATAGCCCGATTTAATCGTGCCGCGCACCTGCACCCTGTCGCCGCGCTGTAGACTCGTTATACCAAAACCAGAAACTTCTACCCTACCCGGCAACTTATTTTCTTCGAACACAACCTGCCCTATGTGAAATTCTCTTTGAAAAAATCTATTGTAGACAGGATCATCTTCGACCACTCCCTCTATAATCACCGATTGTCCCACTAGTTTTTCGTATACGTTAGTGGCACTAATTTCCTGTTGTCCGCGAATAAAACCAAGGCTCAATCCCAGTAACAGCGCTGCTACTATTGCTGGCAATTTCTTTGTAAAAACTAAAGGCCCGCTCACTATTCCAAGTAATAGGATCGTTGCCGAAATAGTCGGCCAGTGCGCCGCCCACCACAGTCCAAGCAAAAATGTTAATAAAAATATCTGAATTTTTGTAGTTCGCCGAAAGCGAACTTGACCCAGGCGTAACAGATAAGGCATAGTAATGGCAGGTTAGCAAAATAAAAAACACAAGCCCAAACAAATGCATCACGATCTATTTACAGAACTTAGTTTAATTCTCGTTGTAGCGGGAACTGTTTCTGCTGTCATGAAGTTACTGAAGCAACCATTAATTATCGGTCATATTTTTACCGGACTACTGCTAGGACCTTATTTACTTAACGCTATAAACTCACCAGACCAAATTAATGAATTATCGTCGTTTGGCATTACCTTGCTGCTGTTTATTATTGGCCTGGGCCTAAACCCAAGAGTTATACGCGAAATCGGTAAAGCCGCAATAATTATTGGTCTTGGGCAGGTAATTTTTACGGCCCTTTTTGGATATGCGATTAGCAATCTACTTGGCTTTACCCCCAAAGAAAGCTTTTATATTGCTATCGCCTTGACCATGAGCAGCACCATTATTGCGCTTAAAATAATTTCTGACAAACGCGACACCCCCCAGTTATACGCCAAAATAACCACTGGTATTTTGTTAGTTCAAGACCTTGTGGCAACCATGTTATTAATCGCAGTTGCTGGTATGGGTTCCGGCTCGCTGCCGCTACCTGAGCTTTCAAGAACACTAGGCTGGGCAATTCTGCTTGGTGTTGGTGTGTACTGTGCTGGGACCTATTTGCTGCCGCGAATTGAAAAATTTATTAGCGATAGTCAAGAATATTTATTTATTTTCTCTGTGGCTTGGGGTTTTGGTATCGCCAGCTTGTTTTCAATGGCTGGGCTATCAATTGAAGTCGGTGCCTTGTTTGCCGGCGTAGCCCTTGCCGCTCAGCCATATGCCCAGCAAATGAGCTCTCGCCTCAAGCCACTCCGTGACTTCTTTATTATTATTTTCTTTATTGTTCTTGGCGCTCGACTAGAATTTACAAACCCTGGTGCATTACTTCTTCCGGGGGTATCGCTTGCGCTATTCGTTCTGTTTGGCAACCCGCTAATTATCATGATAATCATGGGCTTTTTGGGCTACACCAAGAAAACCAGTTTTCGAGCTGGCCTGAACTTAGCTCAAATCAGCGAGTTTTCATTAGTCCTAATACTTTTGGCACTCGAATATAACCAAATCAGTCAAGAAATTGTTTCAGTTGTAACCATTGTAGGCCTTATTACAATTGCTGGCAGCACATACATGATGCTCTACGACAACAAACTCTATAGCGTGCTAGAAAAACGTCTTAGCATGTTTGAGCGCAAAAAAGTACCACTCAAGCAAAAAGAACTTGGCAAATCTCCAGAAATTATATTATTTGGCTATGCGCGTGGCGGGCATGAATTCGTCCGTGGATTTAAAAAGCTCAAGAAAGACTTTTTAGTTGTTGACTACGACCCAGAAGCGGCCGATGCGCTAAAGAATGCTGGCCTACCACACGCCTACGGCGATGCGTCTGACGCAGAATTTTTAGAAGAAATCGATATAGCCCACGCAAAATTAGTTATTTCAACGGTTTTGGACTTTCAAACAAACTTGTTTTTGACCGAATATACTCATAGCCAGAACAAACAGGCTATTATTATTGCCCGCAGCGAAAACCCCGAAGAAGCCGCAGAGCTATACGAAATGGGAGCAACGTATGTGATGATGCCGCACTACATCGGCAGCGAACGAGTCAGCAAAATGATTAGCCGCAATGGTCTGCGAAAAGGAGACTTTACCCCAGCCCGTGAAAAGCACTTACGATATGTGCAACGGCATTTAGTCTAGGAAGTTAAAACTATAGGATAAGGGGTGTGGTGGGACTCGCCAAAAGTATTTTTCTGGTGAAAAATCTTTTCGATCGTACTCTAGCGCCGGCGCACTCCGGTCTTGCGAGAAGCAGACATGCATTTCTCACCCAACTGGGTTCGAGTCATTAAAACTGTCCAATTTAAAACCCGCCAAAAGGCGGGCGTTAAATTGGAGGGACGTATGTATCGTTATTGCAACTAAAATAAATCTGCAACTACTCAACGTTAAAAGTTAGAATGTTCGATTCGAAACCTTGCCATTGGAGTTTTGCTTGATGTTCGCCCGGTGGCAATTTTAATTCGTCACTAAATCCGATGTAATCACTGCTTATATCGTGAGAAAAGTCATCTACCAGCGTAAAAGGGTATTCATACGTGATGGTTTTGTTTGAGCCGATATTTATATCTGTAAGCGCATCACCACAGGCATAGTACAGACCAATTGGTTGTTCATTTATATAAAACGTACCCTCGGTACATGTGGAAGAAAACGTATATGTTTTTGCACTTGTTGTTGGGTTGTTAATGAATGACTTGAAGGTAATTGATTCACCTATTGAATAGATGCTTTTGTGTAATCCTAGTTGTATATTCAACTCCCCATTCGTAGGTTCAGATACATTCTCATGTTTGACAAGCTTAGTCATTACTAAAAATAAACCAACTCCAGCTACTATTGCAATCAATAAAGCAATGATAGTAATTTTAACTTTTTTACTCATGACTTAACTATAACAAAAATGCTACAACATTAGTTGCGGCATTCTCATTTGAGTTATGATTTTGACCATATAAAAACACCTACGGCGAGATAGGTGTTTTTATATGGAGGGTCCAGTGGGACTCGCCCACATTCTGCGGGCCCGAAACTACGTCTTTCAAAACAAGTTTTGAAGAGTAAGTTTCCTTGCAAACTGCTCCCAGCAGTTTTCACCCCCGACACTACGTGTCGTGGCTTCGACCCAGTAAAACTCTCCAATTTAAAAACCCGCCATTCGGCGGATTCATAAATTGGAGGGTCCAGTGGGACTCGAACCCACGACACCCTGCTTAAAAGGCAGGTGCTCTAACCAGCTGAGCTATGGACCCTCGTATGTAAAAAGCTACGAGAATAAGAGAATGTAACTTTTACTCACAAAATGCTAGCATGCCACCTCTGTTTTTTCAACTCTATTATTTTTTTGCTCTTGATCGACGACGACTCTTTCGTGCTCGTAGTAGTCCTGGGTTTGTTTGACTCATCACCTCAAAGAAGGCAACACCAAACGACATAAGAGTCACTAAACCACTGAATCTATTAAGTTGGTTCGCAAAATAAGAGTTTCTAAACGGATCTTCAAAGCCGGCAAGTATAAACGTATTAGTGGTCGCCACAATCAACATAAACGCAAAGAAGGCCGATACAATTATGCGCTCCACTGGATTAAATCGACCCCCGCCACGAAAATGCCAGTATGCATAAAAGGTCGGCCCAAAAACTAACAGGCTATACACCAGCAACTTAGCATTGTCTGTCTCAAAGATAGATGCTTGAGAAGATAAAAAATTCAATAAATCTGGTCCAAAACTGATACCGAGTAACATGCTGCTCAGCAACACCAGTAGAACTGTTTGGACCGATACGCGTTTTATTATTGAAACGCCTGTAAAAAATAAAACTACAAATAGTGATAAAAAATCAGATGACATATCTAAGCATCAGTATAAACGATTATGCTTTTTTAGTTTTCACTGGAGTGACTTCGATTTTTACGGCCTGTTCAAGCCGGCGAATATCTGCCAGTAGATCCGATCGTGATTTATTGTGCAACGTAATGTTAAAGACGCTCTTGCCGCCGTTTTTAGCAAATTTACACATGTCACCCTTGGTTTTATTTATTTTTAAATTATAAAACGAGGTTAAAGCACGTGCTTTGTTCATTCCATTAATCTTTTCAAGTCGGCCCTCTTTGTTTGAGAAAAACTTCATGCTAGCTGTATAGCCTTGTCGTTTCTTTTTAATTATTGGCTTTCGACCAGTCCGAACCAAAAGGTCGTTATAGGCATGGTCAAATCCGTATGATAATTGATACAGGTTCTGACGAAATCCACCCATCCGGCACGCTATTTCGACTATTTTAAAGCCCGTTAGTTCAGTCTTTATTACCTCAACATGAACTATTGTGTTGCGTAGTCCTAAAGCGTGAACGCCTTTTGCAGCCACCTGTTCCATGTCTTTAATTTTACGCGCCAGCAACTTAACTGGGGTCATTTGCTTGTAGCCAAAGAAATCATCAAAACCAATCGCCCGGCCTGTCTTTATGTGTACCGGCGGCACAAAATCTACACGACCAGTATTATCAACGTAGCCATCTATTGAATACATAGTGCCTTCTAGAAACTGTTCGATTAGTACTTTTGGTTCACCACGCCCAGCATATGACTTATGTGCTGCCTTAACCTGTCGTAGGGTACGTTTTAAATTAGATACTAACTCTTCTTCGTGGTAGCAAATACTCACCAATACACTGGCGGCTAACCCGCTTGGCTTAATTACCAGCGGAAAACCAACTTTTCGTTTGATTTTTGAAATAGTCTTGTCGCTAATGTCGGTAGCAATGGTATAAGCCGGTGTAATTTTTTTATCGTATTCGGTAAAACGTCGACGCATCAGTAATTTGTCGGTCGACCAGTTAATCGACGTTTCAGTCGGCGTTAATGTATATGGGACATGGGGTATAACCCGCTTAAAATTCTCCAACAAGTCCTCTGACCGACAAGTGATAGCAATTACGCGGTGTAAGTATGGTAGAAGTGCTTCATGAATTTGTTTTGGTGATTTAAGATTTATTTCAATTTTTGTAAAATCTTTTTGAAAAACACTCTTATTAGCTTTTTGTGACTTATCAATAAGCCAAACACGTTGCAAAGGACGGCGGAGTTTTTTTTCAAGCTTATCAATGGCAATACTTAATGAATCACCCACATCTTTGCTGTCGGTGGCTAGTACAATGACGGTGTCTCTCGAAAATTGCTTCTCCATATCTTGCTCAACATAGGCGTCTTTATCTGTTATGTCAAGTATTGTTTATCCTAAAAACTGCAAAAAATCATCATATTTAATGCAATCATTTTTATATTCTGTAAAAGGTTATTTATTTTACAACGATTAACAGTTTAAAAAGCAGCTGATTTTGTTACGCTTAAGGTAACTAAAGGTCAAACATGCGCTTACCAAAAAATGTAATATCACCACTTGGGTTGTCTCGTTACCAAGAACATGCCGCTCTGGTATATTCGTCAAAGCGCCGAGGCCACGGAAAATTAGGTCTAGCTCTCAGTGAAGACGGTCTTCATTTTAACGAGTCCGTTGATGCTCCGGTAATATTCACCGGTCAAAACAAAACGGAATCAATTGCTGACACCAGCGACTACCGTTTTGCAAAAGTGGCTCACGACCACCTGCTTACCTACACCAAAAATGGCCGCTTAGTCATTGCACGAGAAGAAGAATCCGGCGACCTCTGGGACTTAGCAATCTGGAAAACACTACGAACAGGTAACCCACGTGCTACTAACGGCATGTTTGTGCCAGAGTATAAATACAACAATCAATACGTCTTGTTCTACAACACCAGCAGCATTAACTTTGCAGTCACAAAAGACTTTAAAGACTGGCACTCGCCATACCGCCCAGTTTTAGAGCCACGCCGACATAACTTTGATAACAAGTCTCTAAAAATAGTTTCAGTTGCAAACATTAGTAGTGGAATTGCTGTGTTGTACGAGTCGCAGTCAATGCGTAAGCGACAGCAAACTATTCATGTTGGGTTTGCTGTATTTTCGCGCCAAAACCCTGGTAAGTTAATCTGGCGCAGCGAAGGGCCGTTATGGGCTGCCACAAACGCCGGTAGGTCAAAAATTGAACTCCTTGGTGCAGACATACAAAACGATTCTATTCGTTTATACGGTAGCTCTGTCTCCAACGGTCTATTTACCGTCGACCTCCAACAACCGCTTAAGCTAGACGAAGTTAGCCGACCAAAATTCGAACTAGAGCGTCATCATAAAAACCCGTTGCTTAGCCCAGAAGGTGGCGAACACTGGGAGTCGTCAGGGGTATTTAACCCAAGCGTCGTCCACCACGAAGGCAAGGTGCATATTTTGTACCGTGCTGTTGACCCGTACGGCGTTAGTCATGTCGGTTATGCCAGCACAACCGACGGGTCAGAAATAGACTATCGGCACAACGAACCTTGCTACTGGCCACGCGCATGGTTTGAAGCTGGTAGAGGCAAACGGCCATATAAAGAATGGAATAAAGCCTTTGGTTCCGGCGGCGGCTGGGGCGGTTGCGAAGACCCTAAGGCAACACTTATGGATGACAAAGTCTACATGACCTATGTTGCCCACGACGGCAGCCCCTATTTGCGTTTATGTATAACATCAATTGATATAGATGATTTTGTAAATCATCGGTGGGATAAATGGGCATGGCCAAAAGTAATTAGTAACCCTCAATTTGGCCCACACGTTAATCCACCATTTGGAGTTCGTGTTATAAAAAGTGGAATAATCTTGCCAGAGAAAATTAACGATAAATATGTGATTTTCTTCAAAGAACCGCCACATGTTGGCATTCATTATATTGACGATATCGAACGACTTGGTATTGATGAAGAGCTCGAAGCTCATGACTTCATATACACTCGCCCCGGTCATTGGGACAGTCAAAAACTCTCGATGGGATCGACTCCGATTTTAGTAAATGAAGGTTGGCTGGTTATATACCACGCCGTCGATAAACGCGAAGGTCACAAATATAAAATTGGCGCTATGTTACTTGATAAGAACGATCCAAGTAAGGTATTGCGGCGCACCAATACCCCAATTCTTGAACCTGATGCTGACTATGAAAACAACTGGAAACCTGGCGTTGCCTACCCATCTGGTGCGGCTATCATCGGTGATCAACTTCATGTGTATTACGGCGGTGGAGACCGACACGTCTGCGTTGCAACAACTCCCCTGCAAGAGTTCATGGACCATCTAATGAACGAAGAAGAAATTCACCTAACTGCAGAAGTCACGGTTAGTTAGCCGGTTGTATTGTCTTCCATAGTTTTACTTGCAACCAATACGTTGCTAGTCCTCCAAAAGTTACAATCGCCCACACAGTACGCAAAAATAGCTCACTGTTGTCTAAGATATGAATAAGCCCAATAAAGAAGCCTAAGCCAACTAGTCGTGTAGAAAACTTAATCACCTCAAGAAGATAATTAAGTTGAAGTGTATTTCTTTGAACATCACTACCAAGCACAGCCTCGCGTAAGCTAATGTCTAAATCGTCATCTATGGGCTTCTCTATTGTCTGTGCGCCTTTTTCAATAACAGCTCTGCCAATCAGGGCAGGCGCTTGCCAGGACGCCACTAAACCAAGTGTTGCTGCCACCCTAATTGAATGTAAGTAATACCCAAGCCGCAAGTTACCTTTTAGCTCCACATGGCGCCGTACATAGACAACTATCGCTGCAATTAAGGCAACTCCACTTACAAAAACACCGTAGCCAAAAATGCTACCTAGTATTAAAAACGGAGCAATCTTCCAAAAATGACTTTGTAATTCATCCTGTAATGTATCAATGAAATAAATTCGCAAAAAGCGTTTCCATTCTGGGTGATTTTTTAGGCTATTGAGGAAGGATTTTGATAAAAGCGGCGCTTTTGGTGGAATAGTATTGTTTTGATACGTCTTAAATAGACTCAGGAAGCTTAACAGGGCGGCAACAATCAAGAACGCTCGGTAGCCCACGACAAAATCCAGCAAAAACCCAATTATCAGTGGCAAAAATACACTCATGATTGTTTCGTAGCTTCCAGAAACTTGAAATATATAGCTGCGCTGTTTGCTTTTCATTTCTTTTACAGCAACATAGTGTGAGCTTGTGTGATAAAAACCTGAGTCTATTCCTCGCATCACAGACAGCACCCAAAACCATGTAAACGGGTCTTGCTCAAGTAGTGGCCAGATTAAAATAGAAATAAATATAAGTACTGTTCGAAGATACCGCCCGTATACCCAAACGACACCATAGCCTTTTTTGCGAAGTAGAACATTGGCAACAGTAATGCCTACC
The DNA here is from genome assembly GCA_012965045.1 of Candidatus Saccharibacteria bacterium. Lineage (NCBI taxonomy): Bacteria > Candidatus Saccharimonadota > Candidatus Saccharimonadota bacterium. The sequence continues at coordinate 625,174 of DTSZ01000001.1, forward strand.
ATGGTTGCACACGCTATAACTAATTTGTCTAAAAATACTAAAGTTAAAGAACCGCTCAAGACAAATAGAACAACACTGTAGAGTTCTCCCAAAATACCCCATATAAACAAGGCTGTCATTCTGTTATAAAAAAATTGCCGAACGACGTCGGCTTGAGACTTTAGCTCTAAAAACATGACATTAGCATAGCAGCATCACATCATAGAAGCTGCTACAATAGTGTTTATGTTTACAGTAACCAGAAATAAAAAGAATCCAATCATAAAAAGTAATAACGACGAGCCGTGGCGTGCGTTGGCAGCGTTTAACTGTTCGCCGGCTAAAGTAGGCGACTCGCTTCATTTAGTATTTCGGGCAATGACCGACGAAGCCCTGTACAAGGGTCACAACGTCGAGCTATCGACCATAGGACATGTAATGGTTGACCCTCAGACACACCATTCCATCGGAGAATACAAAGTCCTTATACAGCCCGAAGAAGACTGGGAGATGTATGGCTGCGAAGACCCGCGGGTAACTAAAATTGATGACACATACTATATTTTCTACACCGCTCTGAGTGGTTTTCCATATTCGGCTGAAAATATTAAATGTGCCGTGGCGACCACCAAAGACTTTAAGACAATCGACAGCCGGCAACTGGTAACACCGTTTAATGCTAAGGCCATGGCGCTTTTTCCAGAAAAAGTCGACGGTAAATGGACTGTTATTTTGACTGCAGATAGCGACAAGCCACCTTCTAAAATGGCTATAGCTCAAAGTGACAATTTTGATGATTTTTTAAATCATGACTGGTGGGCAAATTGGTATGAAGAAGTTGAACACCATAATATTGACCTGCGCCGCGTGGATACTGACCACTGCGAAGTTGGCGCACCTCCAATAAAAACTGATGCGGGCTGGCTCCTTATCTACAGCCACATCCAAGATTACTTTACCGACGACAAGGTTTTTGGAATCGAAGCTGTTTTATTAGACAAAGACAACCCACGAAAAATTATCGGCCGTACTCGCTACCCATTTATGGTGCCAGAAGAAAGCTACGAACAATATGGACAACTGCCAGACATCGTTTTTCCAAGCGGAGCTATGTTGGATGGCGACATCCTAACAGTTTTTTATGGAGCTGCCGACACAACTTGCGCCTCTGCTAAATTGCGGCTGTCACACCTGCTTGAATCTATGCAGATGGAAGGAAAAAGTTACGCGAAACGCTACAGTGGCAATCCGATTCTACTCGCTAAAGAAGAAAATTACTGGGAAAGCAGCTATGTCCTAAATCCTTCAGCAATAGAAATTGACGGCGAAATAAATATTCTTTACCGAGCGCTTGGGCCTGACAACACATCTGTTTGCGGCCTAGCAATTACAAAAGATGGCTACACAATTGACGAGCGTCTTGATGAGCCAATCTACATACCGCGGGCTAAATTTGAGTCAAAGCTTAAACCACCAGACGGCATATCTGGCTGCGAAGACTTGCGGGCCCAAATTATCGGTGATCGAATTTTTGTAACCTACACAGGCTACAATGGCGTTGACCCTCCGGCTGTCGCAGCAAGTTCGATTTCTATTGAAGAATTTAAAAACCGCAAGTTTCAATCTTGGACCGAGCCTCACCTAATTAGTCCGGTTGGCATCGACGACAAAGATGCTGCAATTTTTAGTGAAAAAATAAACGATCAGTACCTTGTATTTCATAGAATTGACCACCATATATGCGCCGACACCCTACCAGAACTAGATTTTGAAAAGCATCAGCTTGACCGCTGTATCCAGGTTATGGGACCGCGTAAAGGCATGTGGGACAGTCTAAAAATTGGAATCAATGGTCCGCCGATAAAAACCGAAAAGGGTTGGTTGCAGTTCTACCACGGCATTAACGAGCATCACCACTACCTTATGGGGGCCGCGTTGCTAGATCTTAAAGATCCAACAAAAATCATTGGGCGATCTGCTATGCCAATAATGGAACCTGAAACCCAGTGGGAACTTGAAGGTTGGATAGACAATGTTATTTTTAGTTGCGGTCAAGTTGTTCGCGACGACACAATTTTTATTTATTATGGTGGCGCTGACACAGTTGTGGCTGTGGCAACATTAAGCTTGTCGGAGCTTTTGAGCCAACTCAACGAGGCTTAGACCGTGCCACGGGCAAAGAAAAAACAACCAACATCGACGACCACTACGAAAACAATTGAACAAGCTAAAAAAGTCTTAGACATAAATTTTAAAGATGGCTACACTATGCCATCAAAAGTACTCTACCCGCACCAATGGTTATGGGATTCGTGTTTTCATGCAATTGGCCTACGGCACCACCGTCCAGATCGTGCACTGGAAGAAATCAAACTGTTACTACGGGGCCAATGGCCAAATGGTATGGTGCCGCATATGATTTTTAGTGGCGCCAAGCACGGACATCAACGCTACAATATTTGGAAGTCACATGTCTGTGACGACTGTGTTGTCGGCCTGAGGACCAGTGCAATCACGCAACCGCCTGTCATTGCTTGGGCGTTCGAAAAGGTAGTAAATAGCCTGCCCAAAAAAGATCAAAAAGCAGCTATCGAAAAATACCTGCCGCAGATAATTCGCTATCATCAGTGGCTGTATGCAGACCGTGACCCTGACCAAACAGGTCGCATTGTAATTATTCACCCGTGGGAAAGTGGCCTCGACAACAACCCAGCACTAATGGCAGCACTGCGTGAATGTTTCCCTGTGAATACCAGTGAAAAAATATTTTTGACCAACCCTTTTGTACGCGGTGTATACCACAAGCTTCGTAAAGACATTCAAGTCACGAGCGCTGCCGAGCGAAGTCGAACTGTTGAAAACTGGATGTTTGCACGACTTATTGCCCGGTATCGTCGCAAGCTCTATAAAACCGAAGCCATCTTATATGATAAAAATAGCTTCGTTGTTGAGGATGTTAGCTTTAACGCAATATTTATTCGGTCTAATGCCGCTATAAAAACTCTGGCGAAAAAAATAAAACTCACACTGCCAGACGACTTAACTCAAGCAATGGACCGTAGCGACGCAGCGTTTGCTGATTTCTGGAACGACGACAAACAAGCATATTTATCGCGCAACTGGCACACCAAACAATCAATTCCAATTGAAACGATCGAAGAATTACTGCCACTCATAACTTCTATTATCCCCAAATCAAATGCTAAAAAAATTGTCACAAAACTTGAATCAAATAACTTTTTCACACCTAAGCCGGTATCCACAAACAACACAGCGCGCGACGACTACGACCCTATTCGTTATTGGCAAGGCCCAGTATGGGTAAATATGAACTGGATGATTATCGAAGGACTAAAGAACTACGGCTATACCAAAAAAGCTAAAGACCTCGCCAATTCAACAATTAAATTAGTCGAAGAAAATGGCATATGGGAGTACTACAATTCGCAGACTGGCATGGGCCACGGAATCAGCAGTTTTTCCTGGACCGCAGCTTTGTATTTAGACTTAATTAATTCCTAACTCAACTTCTTCCGCTCTAAATTCTACAAGTTCTCGGATGCGATCATCAACATACTGACTTCTTTCAAGAAAGTTCATTCCGCCTAAAATTTGGTCACGTTCACTGACATCGCCAGTCAACCCAGCAGCAATGTCGTCCCTAATTGCAGATTCTCTACAAGCCTTGCGCACTAATACTGGGCAAGTGTCGCATATAGCCTTTGCTATTTCTTCCCTGCTTCGACGTGCATTTATGCCTTCAGGTCTCAAATCGTCAGGAGGAAAAAATAAGTCACCCTCTCCGACACATGGTTTTGCTGTTAATGACATCTTTTTATCTAAATCTACAAACACTGCCTTGCTCCTTTTATATAAAAACTACTCTTTGCTTTTGTAATCTGTCAAGTTCGTTGTTTATTTAAGTGGCACGAAAATGGACATAGTAGTGTTCTATGTATCGTTTATCAACAAGTTAATCTGACTACTGTCTGCTGGCATATCCCATCTACTCCACTCATCACGGTATCTCTGAAACTCTTCGTCGGGAACCTTATGTAAATGTTTTGGATTAAAGACTCGTTGGAACCAACGGATTCCATTCAAGTGATCGACTTCATGCTGTACGATCCGTGCAACAAATCCACTGAATTTATTTATGACAACTTCACCGTATTCATTGTGCCAACGAACCTCTACCGCCTCAGAACGTTTAACAACACCGCCATAGCCTGGTAACGAAAAACACCCTTCTCGATCTTCTGCTTGATTGCTACTAGCCCAAGTTATTACAGGATTTATCATAAAAATATTATTTGGCGTCGGATTAACAGCTTTTGGGTCTGCATCAATATCAACTAAAATCACCCGAGCGTTCCAACCAATTTGCGGGGCAGCCAGTCCGACCATAGTTTTTGTGCCGGGTGTTGGGTCTTGTATAACTCCAGCAATTTTTTGCATTTGCAGGAGCGCATTTTTAAATGCAATCGACTTATAATCAATGATCTCTGCAGTTACTTTTTTCAATAGGGGATTGCTTGGTTCTAAGATACTAAATTTATCTTTTTCCCCATCTTCCATCTTCTAACTACCAGCTTCTAAATCTACAGCCATTTCTTGCCTTTTTTGGTTCTAAATTCTTCGAGTATTTTCTTTTGTTTTTTGCTCAGTTTGGTTGGCGTGTCTACAAGTACGCGTACAATGTGGTCGCCACGTGATTTACCGCGTAAACTCGGCACACCTTTGTTGGCAATTTTAAAATCTGTACCACTTTGGGTCCCAGCAGGAATTTTTAGCTTTTCTTTCCCATCAACGGTTTCTAGTTCAATTTCTGTTCCTAGCGCTGCGTCTACCATTGGCACGTGTTCGTCGCTTAAGATTAAATTACCTTCTCTCGTGAAGTGCTTATGTGCTTTAACGCGCACATTTACATATAAGTCGCCAGCGTTTCCGTTTGAGGCAACTTCACCGCGGCCAGTAAGCCGAATCGTAGCTCCATCATAAATACCAGCAGGGACTTTAAGCGTAGTTTTTTTACTCTGTCGAGTAACACCACTGCCACCACATACGCTACATTTTTTCTCTGGAATTTTCCCTTCACCCTTACATGTCCGACAGGTTCTGGCTTGCTGAAAATTACCAAGCGGCGTTTGCATTACTTGTACTTCTTGACCGCTCCCTTTGCAGGTGTCACATGTTTTTACATCGTGACCAGGCTCTGCTTTTGTCCCTTTACAATGCTCACATACATCTAGAAGGCTTAGTTCAACTTCTTTTTCGGTACCAAAAATTGATTCTTCAAATGTTAACTGGACGTTTGTCTCAACATCGCGGCCACGTTCGGTTTGTGTCCTAGTTCGCCGGCCACCACCGCCGCCACCAAAAAATCCTTCAAAAATATCACCAAGTCCAAGGTCGCCTAAGTCAACATGTACTCGCTGGCCAGACCCGCCACCAAACCCACCAAAAATGTCTTCAAAACCACTAAAACCAGCTCCGCCGCCACCGCTCGCTCCGCCAACACCAGCATGTCCGAACTGGTCGTAGCGTTGGCGCTTGCTTTCATCTTTTAATACTTCATAGGCTTCAGAGGCTTCTTTAAATTTAGCCTCGTCACCGCCTTCTTTATCTGGGTGATGCTTAATAGCCAATTTTCTAAAAGCCTTTTTTATCTCGTCTGCGCTGGCGGATTTACTAACTCCTAAAATTTCGTAGTAATCTCGTTTAGCCATTTAATTTGCCTTTTTGAATGCCTTTATAATCAAATCACTCGGTATTAACCGCGTTTCGCTGGCGCTACCTGTCATTACATCGTTAACGCGCTCTTCGTGCGTAAGGTAAATTACCTTTGCGCCATTTTTTTCCGCTGCAAGCATGGCTGGTTTTAGGTCTTGGTCACTACTCCACAGTACAACAGTATCTACGTTATTGGTTGCTGCCGCTTCCGTCATATCTACCGCTAAGCTAACATCTACACCTTTTTCGTTAAACGACAGCTCATCCTTTTTAGTAATTGGATTAATACTTGGTCGAATAACTAATTTACCAGCTGCAACAAACTCAACTCCACTATTTGATAAATAGCCTATCCAGCGTCGTTTATGATCTATCATCTTTAGCGTGCGTTTTTTAAGCTCTGGGTCATCATGTTCTTCGTGTAATTTTGCGCCGTAATACCTGTCTTCGCGCGGGCCTAGGTCGCCCAACATGTGATTCAGTAACATTTCCATGTCAAACTTCACTAAATCGTCGCGGAATTTTATCAGCTTGGCTTTTCGAAGCTCGTCAAACAGTTGAAAAAACGTATTTTCACCGTCAATATACACAACTGTTCGGCCACTTTCTGCCTTGGCCGGTGGTGTTGATTGCGCCTTAGTTTGGGGTTTACGCCTACTCGTAGAATCGTTCTTTTTTGATGCTGGATTTTTTGCGTTATTGCCGCCTGAATTTGATCGGCTAGACGGTTTTTTGCCCGCCTTGTCTTCTGCCTCATACACATCGTCCAATGCACTCAGCAAGTCTTGTTCTTTTCGTTCTTTAAAACTTAATTTTTTCTTCATTAGCTACAGTCTATCTTACTTATCGGTAATTTTTTGCTTAATTTCTTCAACATCACTAGCAATTTTCTCTAAATTTGCGTTCATTTTACTTAGTGCTGCTTGTAAATCTTCAACTAATTCACGTGGGTTCATTGTCTCTAACCCTTATCAAAATCTGCTTTGCAGAGTTGGCAATATGATTTCAGTGATCCATACTTAATGAGAGGTGATCTAACTTGGTCTTTGTCATAACAGGCGATACAAAACCTCAGATTTCCAAAATTTAAATTACCAGTCGCTACTAGCCAAGCCCTGCCGCTGGAGTCAACCTGTAGTTTACCTTTTGATGTAATCTTATCAATTTCGTCTTTTAGTTTCTTATTTTCGAGCTGCAAATCAAAGATTTTTTGCTGCGCTTCAAGAATCATATTAAATTCGTCAATTTTATCTGCAGCGCGTAACGTAGCGCCTGCTTGTTTTAGCCCTTCTAAAACACTAACCATTGCTACTTGTCTTCTCTCTTCTCATTCACAACTTCACCCTCTACAGGTTCATCAGACTCTTTGTCGTCTTTCTTGTCGTCGTCACTAGACTCACTACTCTCTTCTCCGTCCTCTGAAGCTGTTTTAGCTGCTTCTTTATACATCTTCGCACCAATCGGAGATACCTTATCAAGTAGTGTCTTAGCAGCTTCTTCGAGCTTCTCTTTATCCGTTTCTTCTTGAGATTTCTTAGCTTCCTCAATTGCTTCTTCAACTGTCTTCTTATCTTCGTCGGACAATTTGTCGCCGTTTTCGTCGATCAGTTTCTGGCCAGTATATATAGCGTTTTCTAATGCGTTTTTAGCTTCTACTGCTTCGCGTTTTTTCTTGTCTTCTTCAGCGTGAGCTTCGGCATCTTTTTGAGCTTTTTCAATCTCGTCTTTATCTAAGTTGCCGCTGTCTTTAATAGTAATCGACTGTTCTTTGCCAGTACCTTTGTCTTTGGCCGTAACATTCAAAATTCCGTTAGCGTCAAGATTAAAAGTTACTTCAACTTGCGGAACACCGCGTGGCGCTGGGGCGATGCCGTCTAAAACAAATCTACCGAGTGATTTGTTATCGGCTACCATTTCTCGTTCACCTTGAACAACATGAACTTCAACACTTGGCTGGTTGTCTGCTGCTGTTGAAAAAATTTCGCTCTTACTAGTCGGGATAGTAGTGTTTCGTTCAATCAACTTGGTTGTAACGCCACCTAAGGTTTCTATACCAAGGCTTAGTGGAGTGACGTCTAGAAGCAGCACGTCTTTAACGTCACCTGCTAGTACGCCACCTTGAATCGCAGCACCTACAGCTACAACTTCGTCAGGGTTTACACCTTTAAGCGGTTCTTTGCCAAAGATCTCCTTAACTTTAGCTTGCACTGCTGGCATTCGGGTCATACCACCAACCAAAATGACTTCGTCGATTTCGCTGGCTTTAAGCTTGGCGTCTTTTAACGCGTCGAGACACGGCTTAGCAGTTTTTTCGATGAGCTTACTTACTAGCTGCTCAAGCTTGCTACGAGTAAGTTCGTATTCGAAGTTAAGTGGTCCTTCTGCTAAGAACGGTAAGTTAATTTCACTGCTTTGTGCACTCGAAAGCTCAATTTTAGCTTTTTCAGCAGCCTCTTTAAGCCGCTGCATTGCTTGTGCGTCACCTTTAAGGTCTTTGTCGTGGTCTTTTTTAATTACGTCAAGTAAGTGATTAACAATGACAAGGTCGAAGTCTTCACCACCAAGGTGAGTATCGCCGTTGGTAGACTTAACTTCAAACACGCCGTCACCTAGCTCCAAGATTGATACGTCAAATGTTCCACCGCCAAGGTCAAACACGGCAATTTTTTCATCTTTTTGCTTATCAAGACCGTAGGCTAAGGCTGCTGCGGTTGGTTCGTTAATGATTCGCTTAACTTCCAAGCCAGCAATTTTACCAGCGTCTTTTGTTGCCTGACGCTGGCTGTCGTCAAAGTACGCTGGAACCGTAATTACAGCTTGAGTAACTTTGTCACCTAAATATGCCTCTGCGTCAGCCTTGAGCTTGCTCAAAATCATTGCTGAAATTTCTTCTGGACTTTGTTCTTTGCCGTCGAGCATTACTCTAGGTTGGTCGTTTTTACCCTTAACAATCTTATACGGCATAATGTCGATGTCGCGTTGCACTTCTTCGTCTTTAAACTTACGACCAATAAGTCGCTTAACACCAAAAACAGTGTTTTCTGGGTTGGTGACCCGTTGTCGGTAAGCAACCTTACCAACTAAGCGATTTTTATCTTTACCAATAGCTACAACGCTTGGTGTAGTTCTATCACCTTCGCTGTTAGCGATAATTTGCGGGCTACCGCCTTCCATAACAGCCATAGCGCTGTTGGTTGTTCCTAAATCTATTCCAATTATCTTTGACACTTTTTCCTCCTAAGTTTTGCAACGTAGCTCTCTGCCCGCGAACAAATTTCGCTGCTCCAGAGCTACTTAAAGCGCATTACTTCGTCAAAACCTACATCACTCGTTCGAAGTACTATTTGTACATCTCACTCGTTTTTTGGCTTTTCCTTGTACTGCATCTTTATGCAAAGCTTAGGAGCTAAAAAGCTAGTTACCTGAAAATCTTCTTGCTTGAATTTATTAAATTACTTTTTACGAATCACTAGTTACCAAATACGAACTACTGATTCCTAGCAGTTACCTGCCACCAGTGCTAGTTTAGCAGAATTAGCACTCACGGTGCAAGAGTGCTAGTGCCTAAAAATCACCGCTCTAAGTAACCTTCCATGACATGTGACCTGCCTATACTTAGTTCAATTCCATCCAGACATTTATTCAGCTCTTCCGCTTGGTCAGCTACGGACGGATTGCCAAGCACATGCAGTTTATACGCCTCCTCAAGCACTTTTAATGATTCTGTGTACTTTTTACGCAAATATGCTCGTTTTGTTTTTGATTTCACGGAGTGTAGCCGCTTAGTGTTTTTATATGTATCGATTATTTTAAGGGCTACGGCTTTACCAAACAGCTCTGGGTCATACTCTTGCTCTGACACATCACCTATAAATTTTTGCCGCAAATTATCAGCATAAAACCGTATTTTATTTTCTTCTGTTGGTTCAATGTCATCTGGAAACGGTCTATTGCTTACCATTTGCACAAACAATGCAACTTTTTCAGATTTAGTTATTTTTTCTAGGGCTTCAGTTACGCTCACATCGCCGCTGCCGTTACCCGACCCTACAAATTGCAATAGTTGTTCAGGGACATCTTCAAACGAATCATGATATAAGCCAGCGATTATAAGGTCAGCATGCTGGTCTGACGCAAATCCCACGTGCACCAGTCCTTCTGCTACTTCAAGCAAGTGCAGGTCATAGCTAACGCTGGCATACAGCTTGTCTCTGTGCAGGTCAGAAGCGATATTATGAGCGGATCTTATGCGCTCCGCTTCATCAGCACTAAAACTATTCTCAATAATTCCAAAAAACTGGTCTTTTAAATCTTCTACTTCAGGATAGTGCATGTTTTCCATGTCTTATTATGGCATGAAAAAGCAATAACTACGAAGACGGCTGTTATTTGTTAATTACTTTAACCATGGCATGGCGAACCACTTCACCATTTAACGAATAGCCAGTTTGCAGCACCTCTTTAACAAACTCCGTCTCACCATCACCTTCAACGGCCACGGCTTCGTGGTATTCAGGATTGAACAGCTCGTCTTCTACCCCAATTTTTTCGACTCCTAAGTTTTGGAGTTCTTTTTCTAGTTGTTGTGCAACCTTCGAAACACCTTGGGCCCAGTCATTATTTTGTAAATCCTCGGGTAAATGAGCCAGCGCACGGTGAACATTATCCAGTGTTGGCAATAAACTCAGTAAAATCTGTTTTGCTCCAAATGCAATTGAACTAGCGCGGTCTTCTTCGGCGCGTCGCTTAAAGTTTACAAAGTCAGCTTGGGTGCGCTTTAAGTCACCGGTCAGTGTCTCTACTTCTTGCTCCAAATCGGCAATTTTCTGATCTTTTTTGTTTGGTTTTTTAGCATTTGAATCTTCTGATTTATTCTTCATGTTTACCCTTTCAACATTTAGCTGTATTTACAGCACACCTTCCAGTGCTCTGCCTGCGTGGCTAACGAGCGCCATAGTTTCTTTGTAACTTTGTCTGGTTGGACCCAACACCCCTATGTAGCTATTGTCTGAATACGGCGACCTGAACCTGCTAATGACCAGCGTACATTCGCTGTTTTTGCCAATTGGGTTCTCTTGGCCAATAAACACACTGAGTGGTTTATTTGGGGCGGCTTCACGTAGCCATGGCTCTAAATTGTCGAGTAGCTGCGCTACTTGTCGAACACCGCCATGAGCAAACTCAGGCTGTCCAAATAGTTGGCTTAAGCCGCTCATGTACAACGTGCCACCGATTGTTGCTAGGCCCAGATTATCTGTCATTTCAACCAAGCTGTCTACAGCAGATTTTATAGCTTGCTTTGGTTCGCCAGCATGTTCAACACGCCGATCTAAAACTTGGGTACTGCGTGTACTAGCAGCTTGCTCCAGCTTGCCGTGACTGCGAAGATCTTGTAGCTCATTAACATACAGTCTGTAGCCCTTGTCGGTTGGAATTCTGCCGGCACTGGTGTGGGGGTGTGTAATAAAACCGAGTTTTTCTAGCACTGCCATATCAGCGCGAATTGTCGCAGAACTAACACCAAACACTTTCGCTAAGGTAACCGACCCAACAGGTGAAGCTACTTCAGCATACTGCTCTACAATTGCTTCCAATATCTTTTTTTGTCGGGGTGTCATAGTAGCTAAATTATAGATTTTTAGCACTCAAATGTCCAGAGTGCTAAATTACTACGTAACCAGCGCTTTTAGCGGCTATGCAGTGCGATTATTCAGGTGTGCTTTTAAGTCGTTCAGTAACCGTTCGGCCTTTTTCTGGCTCCGTTCTTTTCGTTCATCTGGGTCAAGTTTGCCAGTTATTATGTCATCTACGTATCGGGCTGTGTCGGCTAGGTCATCGTTAACCACAAAAATATACCCGCCACTGGTTAAAACATGTTCTATTTCCTCGACAGCAGTCTGTAGGCGATCCATTGTTTCGTCTTCACTTAAGTCTCCGCGCCGTTGCATGCGTTGCTGCCAGGTGTCAAAGTCGGGCGGTAAGACAAAAAAGCACAATAGCTCGGGGTAGAAAGCTCTGATCGCTTCCACACCTTGAACATCAATTTCATTAATCGGTTTTTTATTAGATCGAATAGCTCGCTCTAATTCGTCGACGCTAACGCCAGACACTTGCCGGTTATGTATGACTTTTGCTTCCAGCATTTCACCGCGGTCGAGCTTGTTAACCATTTCTGCTTCCTTCACAAACCAATATTCGCGCCCGTCCTGCTCCATAACACCATTATTGGCGCGTGGCTGTCGTGTTGTGTGTGACACCACAGACATATAGTTGCCGGTATTAATCAGTTCAGTTATTAAGGTGTTTTTACCGGCGGCAGTTATACCTACCATAACTACAAAACCAGACGATCGCACGGTGTCTTGTGCGCTTTTTGGCATTGTGTAGTTAGTTACAGCTGTCTTTAGCTCGGTAGAAATCATTTAATTTAATCTATCATATAACGAGCCAGTTAGTATTAAGGCGCCGAGTCCGACTCCAAGTAGTATTAGCGGGTTGTCTCTAAAAAGGTCCACCTTATCAATCAGACCTTCAAAACCGTACAGCGTTGCAACAAGACCAAACACCCCAAGTAACGTAAAGACTATCGGGAATCGATCAAAGGCTGATTCTTTTGTGCCTTTTATTTTTTCGGAAACAGCTTTTTCGGTGTCTAATAGCGCTTTTAAAAATCTACTTACTCTTTTAATCATAGTTTTAGTAGTATATACCACTAAAACACTAGGCGACTCTGTCTTCTGGGCTGTTTTCTACTAATCGTTTTAATTGAATAAGGTTTTTCTTAACGAATCGTCTAATCGTTAAAGACAGTACCGGCATCAAGAAGAACCCCACTAGATTAGCTGGTTCAATATTTTGGGTAAAAGTCAGTCGCGTAGTGTTCGGGGTTTTCCCTTCCTGGAGTTCGTAATGGCCCTTGCCAGTTATTGGGCCTTTTGAAGGTGCAGTAATCCACGATACTTTAGTAGGGGCAGTGTAGGTTATTTCGCTTACGATTTCGTCTTTGAAAAATAAAAAACGCATTAATGTTCGGTACGTGGCTTTTGCGTTATTGTTTTCGTTGTCTTCAAGTTTAACTATTTCACGAATCCATTTGTTTCTCTTTTGCTGCAAATTATCGTCACTAGTAACAACTCGCCAGACTTCTTCGAGTGGCCGGGTTACTGTAACAGATGTTTTTACAGTGCGTGGCATGTTTATATTCTGATTTAAACCTGGCTCATAAGCAATATGTTATTTACTCGTTTGCTTCATAAAACTGTGTGATGCAGTAACAGTCGACTACGTGCCGAGCGGGCGGTCGCAAACGCTATACTATTTTAATTTTTCGTACAGCTTACCTGTAAACCACAGCGTAGAAATACCTAAGAACAAAATTAGTGTTGGATGGTCGGCCAAAATGTCTACACTGCTAATAATTTCTTGCAATCCGTAAAATGTTGCCACTGCCCCAAAGCTAACTAAAAATGTGAACAGCAACGGATAGCGCTCAAACACCGTGCGTCGGTGCTTTTCGATCCGTTCGTTCATGGCTCGCTCAGCCTCTTTTGCAGTTTGAGAAACTTTTTTAAGTATTTTCATTATTCTTTAGTAGTATATCAGCCTATTCTTCTTCATCTCTTTGATATTTATGCAAAACTCTTTGTGCACCCTTAAGCCTTAGCATAAGTAAGCTAACCATTCGATCACCGCTCGGGCTGGCGTCAGGGCTGATAGCTATGTGTTCGTGCTGCTCAATACTCATTTGAACTTTCTGTGCTTCCTCTTCAATGTAGGCTTGCATTACAGCCGACCGTGGTTCGTGTGGATTATCGTGCACAGCCATATTTGCCCGAATCATATAATCTATTGATGTCAGATCAACATATCGTTTTTCTAAAAATTGTTTTAAACCAATGGCTTTATGAAGCAATCCACCATCAGATATTCTAGCCAGCGCATGCTCGATATCTGCCATATTTTCGGTAATCGAAAGCAGCACGCCACGTTCGACTCTTTCTACTTGGTCGAGTGGGTCGGCGCTAGATTCGGTCATCGCTTAGTCCTTTTTAAGTAACACTGTGAAAGCTTCGGGCGGTATTTCTACTTTACCGAATTTTTTCATTCGTTGTTTACCAGCTTTTTGCTTGGCCCATAATTTCTTTTTACGAGACACGTCGCCGCCGTATAAATGACCGGTAACATTTTTGCCCAAGGCTTTAATATCTTCACGAGCGAGTATTTTACTGCCAACCGCTGCTTGCAAAGCAACTTCAAATAGCTGACGCGGAATAACGTCTTTGAGTTTTTCCAACATTTTACGGCCGGTACTTTCTGCTTCTGATTTATGAGTCATAATACTTAAACTGTCCATGCGCTCACCACCTACTAAAATATCTAAACGTACTAAATCCTGGGCTCTATAATCAGCAATTTCATAGCTTAGTGTGCCGTAGCCGCTGGTAGTGCTTTTTAGTTGGTCATAAAAATCTGTTAGCACATTTGCCAGTGGTGCCTCAAAGCTTACTGTGGCTAAATGCTCGTCGACATAGCTAATATTTTTCTGGTGGCCCCGAGTTGAAACAATTAACTGCACAACATTCCCAACATAATCTACGGGTACAATAATTTCACCGCGAATCCACGGCTCACGAATTTCTGCGATATGCGTCGGATCAGGCAGGTTGCTGGCCGAACGAATGGTTTGCTCTTCGCCACTGGCCATTACAACGTGGTAGTCGGTCGACGGATTAGTCACAATCACCTCAACCCCTTGGTGGCGCTCAATTCGTTCTTGCACAATTTCAAGATGCAACAGACCTAAAAACCCAACCCTAAACCCAAAGCCAAGAATTTGTGAATTTTCTGGTTCATACACTAAAGCTGCATCATTTAAACTAACTTTTTCTAGTGCGTCTTTGAGGTTTGGGTAGTCGTCGGCGCTAGCTGGAAACACTCCAGCATACACAAATGGTATAGCTTGTTTATAGCCAGGCAAAGCCTCTGCAGTGGTTCCGTGTAATACAACTGTGTCGCCAACGCGAGCGTCGGCAACTGTTTTAAAGTTGGTAACAATATAGCCAATTTCGCCCGCCTTGAGGCTTGGTGTTGGCACTTGTTTCGGACTAAAAAAGCCAGTAATTAACGCCCGTCCGTCAGCTTTTGTGCCCAGCATGGTTATGTCGGCGTTCTTTTTAATCTCGCCAGCCACGACTTTTACATACAGCACTACACCTTGATATTCATCCAAAAACGAATCAAAAACCAATGCTTTGGCGGTTTCGTCTTTTAGTGGTTGTGGCGGCGGAACGCGCTCAACAACAGCCTTTAAAACGGCCTCAACATTTTGGCCAGTCTTTGCGCTAATTTCTATAATTTCTTCCCGCTTGCATCCCAGTAAACTAATAACTTCTTTACTAACGCGGTCAACATCGGCCGCAGGCAAGTCTACTTTGTTTAGTACCGGAATAATCTCTAGATCTTGTTCAAGCGCTAAATACACATTCGCCAGTGTCTGAGCCTGTATACCTTGACTCGCGTCTACGACAAGGATTGCACCTTCCACAGCTGCCAAGCTACGACTAACTTCGTAACTAAAGTCGACATGGCCGGGAGTGTCAATCAAGTTGAGTTGATACTCAATTTGATTGACGCCATCTTCCATCTTCTTTCTTCCATCTTCCGAATGACGGTACGTCATTCTAACCGGCTGCAATTTTATGGTAATACCTTTTTCCCGCTCCAGATCCATCTGGTCAAGTAGCTGTTCTTTCATTTCACGCTTGGTAACCGTCCCAGTAATTTCCATAAGCCGATCCGCCAAGGTCGACTTACCGTGGTCAATGTGGGCAATAATGCAGAAATTTCTAATATTTTCCATGACTAGTAGTGTAACAGAGGTCATTAAATATTACTTTATAGTAGAATAAGTTCATGAACAAAGATGTCGCCTTAGATTCACTAGAAGTTGTAATTGATAATTCAATAGTGAATCGAATAACTGAAAGTGAAGCCATAAAAGAACTCCCACAAATTCAGTTAGTTTTGGCTAGCTACAGAGTTTTGTCATCTTATCGCGACAAAAGATTATTAGAAAAGATTTTGGTATTACTCAATAAAACTAGCTCGCACCAAAAGGAACTTTTTGAAATTTTTGCAAAAACTCATAACCAAAACCTGTTGCTGGATTATCTCGATCAAGCTGAGGATGAATACAAAGTAAAAGTCACTGGTTCTATATTTAATAATTGGGTAACAGAAAAGCATGATCAAAATATACTTATGAGATGCCTTGAGATTTTGCAGAATTTATCCCCAGTGGAAATACGTCAAATAATTAGTAATGATACTTTCGGAAGGTACTTAGGCGAGAAATTATGTTTGCTTGGTATTTGTACCAGAAATTCAAGAGTTGGACAGTGGGACGGCGGAGATCAAGTAGACTTTCCATTAACAAATTTTGGGAAAACATTTATCAATTTATCTAAAAATTATACTGAATAAATAAACTTGGGTCTGGGCATAAAGTGCACTTTTCCTGAGAAGGCTGTTGTTCAAAAAGATGTGGGTACCACACCGAGTGAAGCGTGCTTCATAAAGCTGCTGGGTGCAGCTTTATAGAATGCACTCTGAGCGAGAACATCTTTTTAACAACTGATTCTAAAGAAAAGTACACCCCGCCCAGTGGTTTTGGCTACTTTTGGCAGCAAAAGTAGCGACTTATGGTTGGTGAATCTTCAACGGCTTATAAAGCAGCTTCAAGAATCCCTTAACAACTGGCTGGGATTCTTTAATTTTTAATAGATGACTAAAGAATACGTAACTGGCAAGAGTAACAACCACAATCACTCCAAATTTAGGTGCAAGGGCGAAAAAGCCAACATCGCCAGCTTTAAGCGGGAAAATGTAGCGAACAAAAACATAATTAACGACTGACATTCCAAACACTGCAACAAGCATTTTAGAGGTAGAAATAAAGCTTTCTTTTGTAAAAACGGTGCCGATTCGTTTGGTTAACACGATAACTAAAAACAATACCTCAAAAATGGCGACTGCAGTTTGCGCCATCGCTAGTCCAACAACGTCATACAGATTTACAAAAACGACTGCTAAACCAATGTTAAGAAGAATTGAGTACACCGAAATTTTTAAGGGGGTAGAAGTGTCTTGCTGAGCGTAAAAAGCCCGGGTAGCGGCCTGAAACAACGCACGGAAAATTATTGACAGTGTAAACCAGCCTAAAATAGAAACTATTAAGGTGTTTCCTTGGCCGACCAAAAACCGCACCAAATAACCACGCATAAAGAACGCAATGGCAGCCGCGGGGATCGACAGCCATAGCAAGACATTAAAAACTGACTCAATGTCTTTTCTAAACAAATCGGTTCGTTTACTGGCAGCGCGGGCGCTAATTTTAGGAAAAGCCGCGGTTGAAATTGCCACGCCGATAAGCGTAATGGGCACGCTGCGCAAAACGTAGGCTGTGTTGTAAGCAGCTATCGACCCAACGACCAAAAACGACGCCAAAAAACGCTCAACAATTGAATTTAAATAGTCGATACTTTGGTCTAACGACCGTGCCGGCAATAGCTTGAGCACTTTTCTAAAGCCACGATTTCGCCAAAATATTTTGCGATCATATTTAAATCCAAGGCCGGCCAAACCAATAGTTTGAATAATAAGTTGCAATATTGCACCCAATCCCACACCAAGAGCAACACCAACAATCGCCGGATTGTCTTGCGTGCCAATTGCAGGGGCGAACCAAACAATTCCAGTAATTATGCCGATGTTGTAAACAACGGGGGCCAGCGAGTTAAAAAAGAACCGACCAAAAGCCTGCTGCATGCTGGCAAGCACACTACTAATAGAAAACAGGAACGGATTAACGGCAATTATTCGCATTAAGTTTGCAGCTGTGTCTTGAACCTCTTTAGGCGAGCCAGCAGCAATGAGTTTTACCAGTGGTGGTGCAAAAATAAAAATAACTATACTGGTAATTGCCGTACCAATAGCAAACAGATTCATCAAACTTGCAGAAATTTGCCAAGCAGACTCTTTGTTACCAGTCTGCAAGCGTTGAGACAATACCGGTATCAGGGTAACGCTGAGCGCCCCAGACACCAATAAATAAAACATAAAGTCTGGTATAGAAAAGGCAATAATGTAGGCATCGAGTGTCGGGCCCAGACCAAATTTGGCAATTAAAAGCTTTTCGCGCAACAGACCAAGTACCGCACTAACTGCAAAGCTTCCTGACAAAATCCAGGCAGCTTTACCAACTGTTAGGGAACTATTCGCTCTGCTGATTATGTTTTTCATCGTTACTACTAGTATCGCACCCCAAATCAAATCAAACCAGTCAAAAACCGCCAAACGCATATGCACACGAACAAACAGCAAACATGCTCTATAGCCCGCCACACAGCCAAAATTATTTTAAAACTATTTTTTATCTATTTTAAAATTATTTTAAAATAATTTTTTCATAATAGGGCAGTAGAGCACTTTACTGCCGTATTAGTCCTAAGCTCTAAGCCTACTCGTTGCTATTGGTGGGTTCTGTTTTGCTGCCGTGTTTTAGAATCGAATCTTTGTGGTGCCACCAATACCACGCTATGTACCCCATCCCTGCCAATCCAATAACACTACTACCAATGATAAGAGCTTTGTTTAATCCATCGTCAGAACTGTTCTGGGTGTCTACTTGTTGAGCCCCATCCTCTTCTACTACTGTATTTTCATCAACACTAAACTGCGCTACAACAGCTGGTTCACTTTCTTGACCGGTTTCAGTATCTACTACTGCAACTTCAACATGATGATCGCCTGGCTCTAGATTTGTTATGGTGTACTCCCAGTAGCCTTCTTCATCTGTTTGTACGGTTGCCTCTTGCGGTTCCGAGAAAATATATAGTTTTATTGTTGTATTTGGGTCTGCTTGGCCAGAAATTTTTACAGGTTGATCTTTTGCAAATTTCGGCTTTGCATCGGCGACGGTAGTATCGTGTTCTTCGTCGTTAAGCTTCACTGACTCAAATACAGTTTCTTTCTCGTCTCCACTGCTGTCTTCGTCTTCTTGGGTATTGGTTTCTTGCGCTGTGTCAGCTGATGTATCAGTAGCAGACGTTGTGGATGAGGATGCAGAAGAAGTCTTATTGTCGGGGGTTGTACTGGTTGTAGGTTTTGTATCAAAATATGCTACTGCTACAACGCTACCAACTGCAGAATTTACGTAGGCATTTGAGCAAGTTGAACTTGTAAGCCTTCCAGAAGACGCACCTTTGCCGCCTCCAGACAAACATGTTCCCCCGCCTTCTGACTGCGTACCCCAGCCTGCGAATACCGAATTAGAACTTGGCGTGGCTGTTAGTTTATAATTTGTTGATGTCGGGATAACTTCCGAACAATCACTCGGGCAATTAATGCCCGCAGGAGTGCTTTTAACTGTTCCCGATCCAGAACCTTTTATTACTGTGCTCAACGGGCCATGAGTGTAGCCAAAATACATTGAAATATCTGCTCCTGCAGCTAATCGGGAGTCGGCCAAATCAACAGTACAGGAACTACTATAGTTGCCTTCTATACACGAAATAATAGATGTGTCATCTGCTGGGCTAACAGTCCATTTGCCTACATCCCTATGTGTAGATGGTGCTGCAGTTAATACAACTTGAGTATTCTCTGGAAACTGAGCGGTACATGCACCAGGGCAATTAATACCAGCTGGTGAACTGGAAATAGCCCCACCCTCTCCGCCTTTGTCAATCACAATCTCTATTGTTTGTGTGCCAGTAGCCGTCACGTCAAGCGCGCTTGTAAAAAGATAGCCTAATGATAAAAATACTGCAGCGAAAGATATGAAAAATCCTGCATGCTTTATATGGTGTTTTTGTAACCTCATGTTTGTGTCCTGTTTATGCTTACTTTGCATTATATAACACAACTAACACAAACCATCACCAACACCCCAATGAGGTAAATTCCAACTTGATATTAAACACCCTTATGCAAAATCACCGTTCTAGTTTTCAACCCCCCTTACGAGGAAAGCGGTCAATGTCGCGGTGCATCATTTTAGCTATGCCCTGCTCAATTCCTTTACTTAAGTCAATATTTTGTGAGTTTGCTAAACAAATAAGGGCAATTAAAATATCTCCTAATTCCTCTTGTAGATGAGAAATATCCTCACCGGGTTTTGGTGGCTTTGGGCCAAATTCTCTATTTAATATCCGGCCGACCTCTCCAAGCTCTTCAATTAAACGAGCAAGGTTTTCGTGTGGTGACCAGTATTTTGGTTCGTATTGTTGTTCTTCTAAAAAAGTATCAATTATCGACTGGTAGTCGCTTAAAGTTTTCATGGTGTCTCCTTATTTTATTATGTATGGGTAAATAGTTGACGCTTTTCATCTTCGCTTAGGTAGGTTTTACCGCCGTTAAAATAGCAGTGCAGCCCAACTTTACTCGGTTCAAAATGTGGTTCTGGTACTTCGTGCCATGGCAACCACCAGTAACCTTCGTTTTTATCTGGTTCACGGTTTTGCAGGGTGCCGTTAAAGTGTATTGTGTGAAGAATTATCGAGATCGTATGTATTCCGGCCGCTTCAACTAGACTCAAGTTATTCACCACGCCCATAACGCGCCAAGCTTTTTCGTCTACCCTTAGACCGGCTTCTTCATACAATTCTCTGCTGGCAGCTTTTTCAAACTCTTCGCCATAATCAAGCTTGCCGCCCGGTATTGAATACTGGCCGGCAGCATGGCTGCCTATTCTACGACCTATTAAAACGGCGTCGTCGTCAATACTTTCAACAATCAAGCCCACCCCAACAATTGGAGGGGTTTCGCTCATACGCTAAATCGCAGCAGTTTTCGGCATCTTTGTGCCTTCAAAGACTTCTTCTACCTGTTTTTCGTCAACAGTTTCGATATCGAGCAGTTTGTCGGCTAAGGCTTTAAGGTACTTTTTATTGGCTTTAATTACTTCCTCGGCACGGTGAGCAGCTTCGGCAATAAGACCTTCTACCTGGAAGTCGATTTCTCTAGCAGTTTCTTCACTATACGGACGGTCATGCACCATGCGGTCAAACATCATGCCGCTCTGTTGGTCGGCGGTAAAGACCATGTTACGCAGTTTCTTAGTTCCCATTCCCTGCTCGATCACCATTTCACGAGCTAGTTCTGCAGCCTTTTTAAGGTCGCTGCCAGCACCAGTCGTAACGTTGTCGACGCCGTAAATGATCTTTTCTGCAATACGTCCGCCCAGTATTCGAGCCAGTACATCTTTGTATTCATTGATTGAATGGTAAGACTTGTCTTCTGGTGGGATAGCCCATGTAACACCACCTGTACCACCACGAGGAATAATAGTCACCTTGTGAATAGGGTCGCTCAGCGGCAGTACGTGGCCGACCAAAGCGTGCCCCGCTTCGTGATAGGCAGTTAGTTCTTTGTCTTTTTCGTTCATAATTTTGTTTTTGCGCTCTGGACCAATTGCTACACGCTCAAAAGCATTAGTTACGTCATCATTACTAATTGTTTTGCTGTTACGACGGGCAGCTAAAATAGCTGACTCGTTAGCAATGTTCATCAGATCAGCTCCAGATGAACCAGCTGTTTTAGCAGCAAGAGCATCAAGATTTACTGATTTGTCGGTTGGCTTCTTTTTAAAGTGAACGTTTAGAATTGCTTCGCGGTCTTTTCTATCTGGTAGTGGTATGGTTACTCGTCGGTCAAAACGGCCCGGTCGCAATAGAGCTGGGTCAAGAACGTCAGGACGGTTAGTAGCAGCGATAACAATTACATTCGTGCCTTGTTCAAAGCCATCCATTTCTACAAGAATCTGGTTGAGGGTTTGCTCTCGTTCGTCATGTCCACCACCCATTCCAGAGCCTCGTCGACGACCGACTGCATCAATTTCGTCAATAAAGATAATGCAGGGGCTATTCTTCTTAGCCTTAGCAAACAAGTCACGTACTCGGCTGGCGCCTACACCAACAAACATTTCTACAAATTCTGAGCCACTGATACTAAAGAACGGCACGCCTGCCTCACCAGCTACGGCTCGAGCCATTAAGGTTTTACCAGTACCCGGGCTACCAACCAGCAATACTCCTTTAGGAATTTTTGCGCCAACTTCGCGGAACTTTTTAGGGAATTTTAAAAACTCTACGACTTCTTGCAGCTCTTCTTTAGACTCTTCGTTACCTGCAACTTCACTAAAAGTAACTTTTTCTTTGGTGTCACCAAAAACTTTTGCACGTGACTTACCAAAGTTCATAGCTTGGTTGCCTTGGCCCTGAGCTTGTTTCATGAAATAGAACAAAATAAACACAAATAGTACCAGCGGACCGAAGGCAAACAGTACTTGCGTCCACACCTGGCCAGAATCATTTACGTCTTCGCTTTTTACCGAAACAGTTCCTTCTTCGATACCACGTTCACGTAGTTCGGTAGAAACTGACAAGCCATCCTCTTTTTGAGAAACAAAATCCGGCTCTACACTTCCATCTACATCGGCGACTTCTTCGTCGTATAGCTCTAGGTCGTTACCTTTAACGATAATGGTATTTACTTCGTTGTTGCGGACTTTATTAACAACCTCGGTAAATGATATTTCAGGAATATTAGACGGTTGATTAAATACGGCCACCACCAGTAAACCGATTACTATCAGTAGTGCTGCGAAGCCGAAATTCTTCTGCTGTTTTTTGTTATTCTTCATTTTATCCATAATATGGTTTGTTCCTCTCTGTAGTGTCTCACTATTTTAGCACTTCCATACGTGGAGTGCTAATCCGCACAATTGATGAAATTTGCTTCTGGTGCTTGAGCTCTATTCTACTGCCAAGTTCGGTAATTTTACTAGGTAAAGACGCATTAATCGAGTCTGCTCCCCTCGTAATTTGCTCTGTATTGAGCTCGGCATCGCTATTTAATCGCAACACCAAAAACCTCAGTAGCTCATGTTGTATTTTTTGATCGAGACTTGAAAAAGCCTGCCTGTCGACGTTAATGCGTGCACCCTGTTTATCAGAAACCGCTTTTTCGATACCACCTAACAACTCGTCGATTTCTGCATTAATTGTAAGCATGCGGCTGTATATTTTTTGTAGTTTTTTAGACGTATTTTGAGCCCGCCCCAGCTTTGCTCGAATTGCATTACGGGTATAGGTGTTGTCTTTGTTGGTTGAATCCTCGACAAACTCTATATTATGCGCAACACAGTACTCATAAATTTGATTTTTAGTTACGTTTAATAACGGCCGTTTTATATGCAGCGTTTCTTTTAGTGACGTCAACCCACTCCGCCCCGTTCCCCGTTGAAGGTTAATAAGAATTGTTTCCGCAATATCGTCGGCATGGTGGGCGGTAATAATTGCAGTGGCATCATGCTTTACGCGAAGGTCGTGCAAAAACTCCCACCGACCGGCACGGGCAGCTGCTTCACTTTTTTTAGGCAGTGTGAGTTTAGTTGATACGTAGTTGAGCTTATATTTTTGCGCAAGTTCGCGCACAAAGCGCTCATCGTCGCTGCTGTCGGTACGCCAACCATGGTCAACATGCGCTACGATAAGTTCGTATCTATTTTTTATTTTTCTTTTTTCACCTTTCATTGATTTTTCATTATTCGGTTGATCATTGGTAGATTCTAAATTATTCCGAACCAGCCTGTCTGTGGGCAAGACTGCGAACTGCGAACTGCGAACTGCTAGCCTGTGCAGCAGCACAACCGAATCTACCCCACCAGACACTGCCACAATGTACTTCCCTGGTTTCGGCCATAAAATTTCCATGCCATAATGATAACAATGAATGAACATGACCTGTTAGATAAACTAGACCACGTATTCAAAGAGCTGATTTACCCTTTTCATGTGTTGGAACGTGATATACCTTTTCAGTTAAACGGCCAAAGTAACTACAGAAACGAAACCGATACCGAACATTCGTTTACTCTGGCACTTGTGTCGATTTTACTCGCACCACACATTGATCCCGCATTAGATATTGGCAAGTGCTGCCAGCTAAGCATAGTGCATGACTTAATCGAGGTTTACGCAGGCGATACGTCGTTTTGGGCCAACAAAGATTTGCAAGATTCTAAAAAAGAACGTGAAGCGGAAGCTGTTGGTATCATCAAGTCTAAGTTTGGGTCTAGTTTCCCTAATTTACCTGAACTCATAGATGAATATGAACTAAAAAGCACTAAAGAGGCTCAGTTTATAAGCGCGTTAGATAAGTTTTTAGCTT
This sequence comes from Candidatus Saccharibacteria bacterium, assembly GCA_012965045.1. Taxonomy (NCBI): domain Bacteria; phylum Candidatus Saccharimonadota; species Candidatus Saccharimonadota bacterium. The sequence goes on from DTSZ01000001.1 coordinate 649,117, forward strand.
TAGCTGTACTGCAAACAAGCAAAAGTAACTATTTTAAAAAGAATAAACTCACTAAAACACAGGTAGAAAAGGAGGTTCTGCTTCGTCACCGTGGTAGAGGCTTAGCCTATGAGCCTTTTAATTCAGTCTACTTGGCGCAGTTAGAGCGATTTATGAAACAAACTGACTATTTTCATGATGACGAAGCCTCGTCCTCATGAAATACTAGTTACTATGGCTTTACCGAATATAAAGAAACTCATTGAACTCCAAGCATTTATTCAGCAACTTAGAGCCGTAAAACGAACGGCGTATATTCCGGGAACTGACGAGAAAGAAAACGATGTTGATCATAGCTTTAGCCTAGCTGTTACCGCATGGTATATAGCGTCCGGATCTGACAATAACTATGATACCGAGAAAATTCTTCAGTATGCGCTGGTGCATGACATGGTAGAAGTTCATGCTGGTGATACCTACTTTTTGGCAGACATATCGACTTTAAACGCCAAAAAAGAAAAAGAAGCAGCTGCTCTGCGTCAACTAGAGGCGGATTGGCGAGACCAGTTCCCTGAAATGATTCAACGAATTAAGGAATATGAAAATAAACAAACTAAAGAAGCTCGATTTGTATATGCGGTTGATAAAATAATGCCCTTAACCATACACGCTAATGACAACTGGCGAACGTGGCGAGAAATGGATGTTGACCCGCACGCAGCGTTTAAAATTAAGAAAGAAAAACTACCAGTTTCAGAAGAAATTGCTAAATATTTAACTGAAATCGAAGAGCTAATGATGAGCTACGAGAAATAACATCCTAAGCCTTGTTTAAAATGGCTTAGGTAAAACCCCGACACTAAACTGATCTGGCTCTGCTTTTAAGCAGGTGACAGCTACCTGATCGTGCAATGTCACTAAGTCGACTACGCCTTCGGCCCCAGGTAAATACAGATCGTCGTGAGTTTTTGGATGTTGAATCTCAATTACTGATTTTTCTGGATCAACAACCGTTATTTTTGAGCTACAAACGTACAAACCTTCATCGATTGGATTAATACCAAAGTGTTGCGTGAAATAGTTTATGATTTTTTCAGTTCTAAATCGTTCATTAAAAGTAACAATTACAGGTCGTGTCTCGCCAGCTTCAAGCTGGCCGTCAAGTAGTCGCAGAGCCTTCACCGTTCTTTGTCCTCTATTTTCACGCCACTGTTGTTCTCGGGCAGAGCGATTAGTGCCTAAAAAAATACCGCCTTCGCGGCGGTTTTGGGGTTCGATAACTGGTGGGTCTAGTATATCACTCATACTAGGCTTTAATTATATATTAAACGGTTCGAAATTGGTAGCGGCAGGTGGAATTGAACCACCGACCTCAGGCTTATGAGTCCTGCGCTCTAACCATCTGAGCTATGCCGCCGCAAAAAATTTTATACAGAATAATCTGCTGAGATACAACTATACCAGATGTCTATCTTATTGATAAGAATCAATTTAACGACTAACCTAATAGCATAAGGTATATAAAAAAGGACGAGGTTATGAGCAACAATACACAAGAGACGCAAAATATTAATGTGGTTTTGGGGGTAGTGATTGCCTTGTTGCTAGCTTTTCCGCTTGGCTATGTAGCTGGTAATGCTCAATCAAATAATGCTGATACTACTACCGTAATGGACGAAGCTCATAGCGAAACAGAATCAGATGAACATACTCACGACCACGTACTGTTTGATGTAGACGCAGCCGACGCCCCAATGGTTATGAACGTACGCGTCACACCAGATGCAATGGCTGGCTGGAACATTAGCTTTGATACCGAAAACTTTACGTTCGCCCCAGAGAACGCCAGTAGCAGCCATGTTGCTGGCCAAGGCCACGCCCACTTATATATTGACGGCGAAAAAATTACGCGACTATACGCCAACAACTACTACATTAGTGAACTCGGCGATGTTGGTGAACATGAAATAGAAGTAACACTAAATACCAACGACCATCAAACATACAGTGTTAACGGCGAAGAAATTGCGGCACTCACTACTGTTACCGTTACAGAAGAATCAAGTCATTCACACGATGAAACCGACCACGGTTCTGATATGGAAATGAACTAACGTGTTCCAGCTTTTCGCACACGGCGGTGAAGACCATAGCGACTCAGCTGAAGCCGCTCAACATGTACTAGCGCTTAATCCGTTTATTGCCACAATGTTCGTAGTTGGTTTTGTCATACTTTCGACCACACTTATTTACAAAGTTACTAAATCTTCAACCGCAGCTTCATACTCTTTGCTTGCTCAACTACTGGGGCTTGGCGTGTTTAGTTACTCTGTTCTGCCTCTTTTAAGTGGTTTGTGCATTGTTGTCGGTTTTGCTTTGTCGATGCTACTGGCTTTTGGGGGCCTTCATGACACGAAATAATCTCAAAAAAGTATTCCCTTTTATCCTCGTTATTGGCGGGCTGATTGGGTTAGTAGCCTCCGGTGTATTGGTGATCGAAAAACTTAATATAGCTGCCAATCCTGACTATGTACCAAGCTGCAGCCTAAACCCAATTCTAGCCTGTGGCTCTGTGATGGAAACTGATCAAGCAGAAGCCTTTGGTTTTCCTAATATGTTGATTGGTGTTGCCAGTTTTAGCGTACTTATTACCGTTGGTATGGCCTTGTTTGCTGGCGCACGATTTAAAAAATGGTTTTGGCAGGGACTACTAGCTGGTTCAATTTTTGGCGCTGGATTCATAACATGGCTGTTCTACCACAGCGTGTATGTTATTGGGGCATTATGTTTGTATTGCATTATCGTTTGGGCGGCAGTTATCCCTATTTTTATCTTTACATTGCAACAATACGCAGAACGATATGCTGCAAAGTCCAAACTAACTAAGTTCTTCACCTACGTTAAACCTTATCAATTGGTCGTTGTCTGGTACCTGCTAATCGCTGTAGCGATATTGATTGAATTTTGGTTCTACTGGAAAACAACGAGTTTATTCAGCTAAATTTGACTAAAGTTTTATACTATTCTATAGTAGTGTAATTATGTGTAACGATAAGCATAACAACCGATCACAGATTCTACCAACAACTGCAATGTTTGCAGGTGTCTATCCTGCTGTGGCTTATCGCGGAACAAACTTTTAGAAAATTAATACATTTCACTAGGATCCAGATAAGCCCTCAAGCAAAAGAGGGCTTTTTAATTTGCAACAACAACTCTTTTAAAAACAATGCTTGAGAGCTGATTTGGTCTTAGGGGGATCTAAGATTAGCACCTAATTAGATAAGGAGATACATTATGAACAGTAAACTAGAACAAAAAATGAAGCGAAACCTGAAACTGCTGTATATTTTGCGAGCCATACGGTCATTTGGTGTGTTTGCTCCTGTAATTGTTCTGTTCTTTCAAGAAAACGGGCTTAGCCAGACCGAAGTGTTTGCGCTGCAGTCTATCTTTGCAGCAGCGATCGTACTGCTAGAGGTGCCGAGCGGCTACTTCGCAGATGTCTTTGGGCGCCGAATAAGCGTGGTGCTTGGAGGACTGTTTACTGCACTTGGTTTTGGAGGTTACGCGCTAGCGAGTGGCTTTGCGCAATTTTTGCCGATGGAAATACTTATCGGAATTGGCCTCAGTTTCCTAAGTGGAGCAGACCAAGCACTAGCCAGAGATAGTTTGATCGCTTTGAGCCGCGAGAGCTACTACCGCAAGTTTGAATCCAGAGCGCACGAGCTGAGTAGCTGGTCATCTGCTCTAGCAGCACTTACCGGCGGCTTTATTGCTCTTATTAGCCTGCAATCGGTTATTGTTGCTCAAGCAATTGTTACAGCTTTGTTAGTTCCGTTTAGTCTACTCATTATCGAGCCTCCTCGGACAAAGCCAACCGGCAAGAATCCGTGGAAGCAAGTCAAAAAGATAGTTCGATATAGTCTGCGCGAGCACCAACAGCTGAAGTGGCTCATCGCCTATGGAGCGGTGGTTACTACACTCACACACACTATGTTTTGGCTTACTCAGCCACTGTTTGAGCAAGTCGGAGTACCCCTTGGCTGGTTTGGAGCGCTGACAGCCTTGTTGTTTGTTAGCCAAGGCCTCTCTGCCAAAGTAAGCATTTGGTATGAACAAAAGCTTGGCAAACGACGGGCCCTGAAGAGCTTTGTACTTATAGGCACAGTTAGCTACGTGCTGATTGGAGCGTTCACTCTAGTGTGGATGCTGCCTGTACTACTGGGCTTTCAGTTCATACGTGGCGCTGCCATGCCAGTCATGAGCGACTATGTTCATGAACATGTTGAGTCTGATATTCGAGCTACGGTGATGAGTGTTAATAGCTTAGCTAGTAAGCTTTTCTATACCTTCGCCGGCCCTGTTGTTGGTTTGGTTGTAGACAACTACTCGCTCAGTGCCGGTTTATGGTTTTCCGCTTTACTTTACGGTACCCTTGGTTGGTTCGTGTTGTCACGAATGAACCGCAATGGTGACCTTTGAAGTTCTTCTTATCAAAATAAGCAAGACCAGCTCTAGGGAACGTCCCTACGATGAGCTGGTCTTTAAATTTTTACGTTTAAGATAACCTAATGCGATCCCAAGACTGATACGCGTCATTCAATACAAATGAAACAAGCTCTTTCGTTGCTGGTGACAGATCAACACTATTACTGCTAATTTCATCAATACTAAACAAGCCAACTGTTCCGGACTCCCCTTGTTGCGGGGATAATTGTGGTTTTTGATCAGTAACGAAGCCGTATGCTAGGTCAGTGTGAAAATGTTTGGTATCGCCTATTTGGTGAGTATTTACCGCAAGCGGCTGGGGATGCCACGCAACACCCTTACTTTGTGGAACAAAGCGCTGTGGCGGCTGCAGCAACTGAAGCTGACTCATCTTGTAACCGGATTCTTCTAGAACTTCATGTGTTAATGCCTGCCACGGATTTTCATTTAATTCCACGTGTCCACCAAATTGTAGCCACATTTTTAGTTTTTTGTGCATGTGCAGCATTACTTTAGGTGCGTTCGTTTCAATTTTGACGATGTAGGCACTAACCGTCAGGTCATGCTCGTCATCATTAGTGTGTATGTGTGCCATTTATAAGTCCAATCATAACAAAAGCCCCTGCTTTAGAGGGGCTTTTATCTACGCGTTCCGTTTATTTTTAGCAGAAGGCGCAATCTTCAGAGTCGCTTTTTTCTTTAGCGTTTATTTCGTCCAAAACTGCTTGAGCGCTAGCCGCCGCGTCATCTTGGTCGTCTGCCTTTGAAGACTTTGACTGTTTATCATCGTTTAAACCAAAAACCATGTTTGTTTTTCTTTCTTGGCCTTTGACGTTATGTTTTAGCCAAAGGCCTTTTTTGTTTTAGTTGATGATGACTATAATATATACCGCTTTTGCTTATTTGTCAATAACTTTTTGTAGAATATGTTGTTATACCTTCCGACTCCACGAAGTCATCCATGGGTGCTGATGTAAGCCGCACCGTCCGTCGTTTTTTTGTGATTCCTGTTCACGCCCAGAACACGAACCATCAGCAAACGCTTGATCACGTGTACCTGTTTTGCGTATATAAAAAGCATTTAAAAACTCGTCGCGTTCTTCTTGCGTTTTTGTTGCAAATTGTTCTAAGGCATTGATTCTTCGTAATGGATCGCCCATAAAATATTCTATTGACCCTTGTTCTCGTTGGCTTACTTCTAAAAACCGCGAATTCTCAGGAGCTATTAGGCCTCTGTCGTGTCTATCGCTGCGTTGTTGGTGTACGGTTCTGCTCAGTCCGATCCAGCACAACAGTTCAGAATTAATTTCTGGAAGCTGCTCAAGTTCGGTGACCAAAGAAGTGTTTTCTGGAGCATCGGCAAAATCAATTACTAAGCGTATACCTCTTTTTCGGTTGCCTACCAGATATCTTTCGAGGTGAAATGCACGTGCGACGCGTGAATCGTCCGCTCGACCATGTAAGCAATTAAGTGGCACGCCATCGGCGCGTCGTAATGCTGTATCGGCATCTGCGTAAAAATCCACTCCACTATATAATTCGTTCATTACAAATATTTTATAATGAAACGAGTAAAACTCAAATTACGATGGTTACGAGCTGGGCACGTCGGGCATAATCCGGTCTAAAATCGGGTTGGCGATTTTCATGGCTGCAAATAATACTACCGAAACAATTCCGATAGCTATCCAGTGCACAGCACCGACTGGTACTAGTCCAAATAAGTCGGCCAGTGGTTGGACGTACACAACCGCTGCAAGTAACGCAAAGCTACCCGCAATAGCTACGCTAAGCCACGGGTTAGAAAACCAGCGTATGTTGTAGTCAGTGCGTATATCTATAAGTCGAACCATTTCATAGACAACCATTCCAATAAAGGCCACCGATTTAGCTAGTGCGTCTGACTGAGGACCATCGAAGACAAATCCGAAATGAATCAACAAAGCAATCGACATCATGCTGCCAAACAAGAACATCTCTGTCCAGACGCGCTTATTTAAGATTGACCCCTGGAAACGCCATGGCTTAAAGCGCATTATGCCTTTTTCTGCTGGGTCTGAACCCAAAGCTACAGCCGGCAGACCGTCGGTGACTATATTAATAAATAGAAGTTGAGCGGCCGTTAACAATAGGTCTTGGAAAATTAACACACCAAACAGTATTGAAATAACTTCGGCGATATTGGCGCTTAGTAGATAATTTACGAATTTACGGACATTATCAAAAATGCCGCGGCCTTCTTCTATGGCGTTGATGATTGTCAGGAACTGATCATCAAGCAATATCATGTCGCTGGCTTCTTTAGCGGCGTCAGTACCAGTTATGCCCATTGCTATGCCGATATCGGCCGCTTTGATAGCTGGTGCGTCGTTCACGCCGTCACCGGTCATAGCAACTTGGTGGCCGTGGCTCTTTAGAGCTTGGACAATACGTATCTTGTGCTCTGGGTTAACCCGAGCGTAAACACGAATTTTTTCTACACGTTTTTCAAATTCTTCCTGGCTCATTTTATCGAGCTCTAGTCCTGTCACTGTGTCACCATGAATACCAATTTCGGCCGCTACAGCACTCGCCGTTTCTGCATGGTCACCAGTTATCATAATCACGTCCATGCCTGCTTCGCTGGTGACTCGTTTTATAACTTCGGTAACTTCCACCCGCGGTGGGTCCATCATGCCCTGCAAGCCAACAAATACCAGGTCACTTTCGATTTCTTGGTCTTTATGAAGCGGTTTACGTGACTGTTTGTAAGCAAAACCTAAAACCCGTAAAGCTTGCGATGCTAATTCAGTATTTGCCTCCATAATGTGTTTTTTATGGGCAGCTGTAAGTTTTACTTTTTTGCCGTTGAGGTAAATGTGACTACACGCATCTAACACTGCTTCGGCGGCTCCTTTAGTAGCCACAAAATAGCCCGACTTTACTTTATGAACAGTGCTCATGCGCTTTCGGTCAGAGCTAAATGGCACTTCTTCGATTCTTTTGGCAAGTTTATTTATTTTTTCTTTTTCTATGCCAGCTTTACCTGCACTTGCAAGCAAGGCCGCCTCGGTAGGATCGCCGATTATGTCATGTTCATTCTTTAATTGTGAGTTATTGCACAGTGCTCCAATGCGCAGTAACGAGTCTAGCTCGCTAGCTTTTACCTCTGCCCCATTTTGACTGAATGATCCTTTTACTCCGTAGCCTGTACCGCTTACTTCGTAATAGCTGTCGTCGTACCACAATTTCCTAACTGTCATCTCACCCTTTGTCAGCGTGCCTGTTTTGTCGGAACAAATTGTGTCAGTACTGCCAAGTGCCTCTACAGCAGATAGCTTGCGCACCAACGCATTTTTACCGGCCATACGACGCGCTCCGAGCGCTAAACTAATTCGAACCACAAATGCCAAGCCTTCCGGTATGGCTGCAACTGCTAGGGCTACGGCCGCTGTAAATGCAAAGATTAACCGTGCCACAAGACTGGCGTCGATTGCTTCTTTGTCAAAGAAGAAAATGACAACAAAAACAATTGCACATATCGCTATTACTCCAATGCCAAGTTGCTTGCCAAGAGCGTCAAGTTTTTTCTGCATTGGTGTTTCTTCGGTCTCAACTTCGTTGACAAGCTTAGCGATTTTGCCGATTTCTGTGCTGCTCCCCGTCGCCACCACAACACCAGTACCAACACCGCTGCTTACAAAAGTGCCAGAAAATACCATGTTCTTTTGGTCGCCCAGGGCTGAATCTTCTTCAATGGCGTCGGTGGTTTTTTTAACGGCTTCAGATTCACCCGTTAGTGACGCCTCGTTTATAAGCAAACTCTTTGCTTCAATTAAACGGACATCGGCCGGTATTTTTTGGCCTTCTTCTAATAGTACAATGTCGCCCGGTACTAATTGGCTGGAAGGGATTTCAATAACTTTACCCTCACGCAAAACCTTGGTGTTTTGTGAAACTAACTTCCTTAACGCCTCAACAGTTTTTTCGGCGCGGTATTCATTTAAAAAACCAGTGATTGCAATAGCGATTACGATGGCGAATATAAGGAGCGCTTCGGTGTAGCCTTCTGACTCATGTTCTTGATGAAGTGGAGAACATTCTTGGCTTAAGTCATAGGTTTCGACAAAATTGGTATCACATATTTGTTGGGTTGGCAGACCCAAACAATACTGCGATACGGTACTTGTTCCCTGCTGATCAATAACATCACAACCGATTTTTTCTTGAATTTGCACAAGAGTTGTAGCTGAAAGCTTAACTTCTTCACTGTTTTCGTTTGTAGTACTTATAGTATTTACAGCACCCGAAACTACCGCAGCGATTAACAAAATAATTACCAATACATCTTTAAACTGGTTAAAAAACAGTTTAAATGGCGAAATTGTTGAGCCGCTTTCTAATTCGTTAAGCCCAAATTTCTCTTGACGTTTTTTTACTTCTGACTCTGACAGCCCCTTAGCATCCCAGACATCAAGTTGTTTGGTTGCCTCGTGGCTATCAAGTTTATATGCCGGCGTCTTTAAAATATCCCCACCTTATTGATTTTTTACTATTCTTATTCGAATTATATGCTATATTACGTCTAAAGCATAAGCGAAAATATGAAAAATTTATTACAAAATCTAGCACAAAACATTTCAGCGGGCGGGTACGTACCACCGGCAGAGGACTTAGAGGCAACAACCTCAAACTTGTCGTATAACAGCGTTTTAATTGGGTCTGCTGTACTTATCATACTGTTAATTGTATCTGCATTAGTGCGTGACCGAGTACCAAAACTAAAGACCCCTCTATTTATATCGATTATCGTAAATACGCTTGTTGTTACACTTCTTTTAATTGGGTCAACAATTTACCTAAACACCCAAAGTGTAAGCGGTGGACCAGTTCACTGGCACGCTGACTTTGAAATTTGGGCTTGTGGCCAAGAACTCGAATTACGTGATCCAACCGCTTTTTTGTCTAACAAAATTGGCACAGCAACCTTCCACGAGCATGACGACCGCAGAATTCACCTTGAAGGAGTTGTGGTTGAAGAACGTGACGCTAGCTTAGGAAAGTTCTTCCACGTTATTGATGGTGGCCTGACTAGTAATTCTCTCATTTTACCATTGAACAATGCCTCACTAGATGAAGAACGCGGTACAGATAGCTATTTTGAAGACGAAACATCCGGAGAAGCTGACCCAGCTGAGCGTGCATACCTAATCGACAAATATTTTAATACAAGGGCTGATAGAGACCAGAAAGACAACACGTTTGCCAGTTTTATTAACGGTCAAACGTGTAGCGATGGTCAGCAAGCACAAGTCCAAGTTTTTGCTTACTCACTATTAGAAGACGCGGACGGTAATTATATAGAACAAAACATAGACGGCAAAACAAGAACAGTTTATACGCAAGCAAAACTAGAAAACCCAGTAGAGTTCCTTATTAATAGCGAGTCTGTTGTTCCTCCTGGTGACTGTTTAATAGTTGAATTTGATGAACCTAAAGATTTTACAGATAAACGATGTTTGCAATTTGAAGTCCAGGACGATGAGCTAGAAAAATACTTCTACCAAGACCCTACTGCAATTGATCCATTAGGAGAAGACAATGCTTGATTTACCTACACTAACGGTTGTCATCGGTACTGCTGCAATCGACTCAATTAATCCATGTGCAATTGGAGTGCTGATACTTATGATTTCAGTTGTGTTAAGTGGGGGCGGTAGCACTAAGCGCCTACTAGGTCTTGGATTAGCCTATATTTCTGCTATTTTCTTTACTTACTTAATCGCCGGCTTAGGGCTAGTTTACTTTTTCTCTAACATCCCGATTGTATTAGCAGAATACCTTTCTTTAGCTGTTGGATTTTTGGTGATCATTGCTGGTTTACTAGAAATGAAAGATTACTTTTGGTACGGCCAAGGCTTTAGTTTGCAAATTCCAGCAAAATACGCAAAAAAAATCCAAGAGTATTCTACACAGAAAAAATCTTACGGTGGTGTCATGTTCCTTGGTGCATTCGTTGCGGCAGTTGAGCTACCATGTACCGGCGCACCATACATCGCTATTATCACTATCCTGAGTATTAACTTTAACTTTGCCGCCTTTATGTTGATGATTCTATACAACATCATCTTCGTGCTGCCTCTAATAATTATTCTGTTTATGGTTGCTGGCGGCACTAAAGTAACGAACGTTAAAAAGTGGAAAGAAGAAAACAAGGGTGCAATGCGCTTGTTCATCGGACTAACCCTTATCGGTTTAGGGTGGCTACTGATACTAATTGCAAACGGAACCATCAACTTCGGTTAGGGACGATTTTACGCTACAATAATGCTAATGATTAACGGTGGGAACTAATGACAAAAACAGTCGTAAAACGAGCAGGTCATAGCGAAGATTTTGATGAACGAAAACTGTACGCCAGTGTTTATGCGTCGCTAATTGCTCTTCGGCATACAGACCAAGAAGCCGAATTGGTAGCCGACAAAGTAGTTACATATGTTAAGAAATGGCTCGAAAAGAAGCACGAAGTAACATCTAGGGATCTACTTCACAAAGCTGCCAACGTTCTTATTTCGTATAACGAAGACGCGGCCTACCTATACCAACATCACAGGAGTATTAGTTAATGGTAAGAACCCATACAGCACCTCGCATTTTGGCTACAAGTACAGAGTTTTGTGCTGCAAACCCATCATCGCTCTTCAATGTAATTCCAGTTACATTTCTTCACACTGCTGAATTTACGCATGCAAAATCTGCAATTTCGCTACAAAAAGGAGGCACGGATGGGTTCTAGAAACAAAGGCTACGATTACGATTTAATAGTTATAGGGTCTGGTTCTGGCGGGAATGTCGCTGCCAGCATTGTTGCAAAAACAGGTAAACGAGTGGCAATAGCCGACGAAGCACCAAAGCTTGGCGGTGAGTGCCCTAATTGGGCATGCGTACCAACAAAAGCTTTACTTCGCGCCGGAGAATTCTTAGAAATGGCCCACGAGGCACCAAAATACGGCATTAAAACCGGTAAAGTTAGTGTTGACTGGAAAAAAGTTAAAGCCTACAAAGACTTGGTTGTATCACGAACTGGCACCAGTAGCGCAGAAAGTTTTTTTAAATCACAGAACATAGATGTTCTTCATGGCCACGCACACTTTTTAGACAAGCATACCGTTACTATTAAGCGAAAACGCTACACTGCTCGCAAATTCTTAATTGCTTCTGGAACAAAGAGTTTCATTCCACCAATCAAAGGAATCGAAGAAGTTGGCTATATTACCTACGAACAAGCACTTGATGTTGCTAAGCCACCAAAATCACTGGCTGTTATAGGTGGGGGCGCCATTGGTTGTGAGTTTGCGCAAATATTTAACACCTTCGGCAGTAAAGTAATTCAATTCGAAGCCTTTGACAGACTGCTTGGCCGCGAAGAACCAGAGGTGGCTGAACTCACAAAGGCTATTTTTACGAAAAAAGGCATTGCCGTTAAAACTGGAACGATTGTGCACAGTGTTGAGAAAAAAGGTGCTAAAAAAGTACTCCACTTTGGCGATGGCACGCATAAAGGCACTGTTAGCGTTGATGAAGTTCTTATTGCAACTGGTAAAGTCCCGAACGTTGACCTTGGCTTAGAAAACGCTGGCGTAAAATATACCCGCCACGGTATCGAAACTAACCTAACAATGCAGACAAGCCAAACTAATATTTTTGCTGCTGGAGATGTGGTAGGACCTTATGCCTTTACTCACACCGCTGCCTACCAAAGTCGCTTAGCTGGACACAACATGTTTGCCCGCAAAGAAAACCGTTCCCGTGCCGACTACCACAATATCCCTCGTTGCGTATTTGTTTCCCCAGAAGTTGCCAGCGTTGGTATAACTGAACAAGAAGTTCGGGACCACGGTATTAAACCAAAGATCGGACTAAGTGCCGTCAACACAATTGGTCGCAGCAATACAGAAAACGCCAAAACAGGCTTAATTAAAATTGTTTGTAACCAAAAAGGTACAATCTTAGGAGCCAGTATTGTTGCTCCGCGAGCTGGTGAAATGATCCACGAACTAGCTGTTGCTATAAAATACCGAGCGCATGCTCACGATATTGCAGACATGATCCACGCCTTCCCTACCTGGAGCGAAGCGGTTAAGCTAGCCTGCGCTAAAGTTAAATAGCTAACTTCTGACCTAGCTTCCAAGCTTCCACAGCATGGCGAGCCTGCTCAAGCTTGCGTTTTTTGTCGTCTCTAACCTCAGGTGCATAATTTTCATAGGTTGCGTCATCAATCAAATCAAACGCACGATCTATGCGATCGATTGCTGATTCAATATATCGTGCAACTGGCCCATAAGCAGCGGCATGCTCAACTAGTTTTGGCAGAGCGTTGCCAAATACATCTGCGATAATCCAACGAAAACCTGATGTACAGCTCCCAGCAGAACCTTGTTCAATATGCTGAGCAGCGCGTAGACTGGTCCGGGTGTATCCCAGTAACTCAACTATATTAAATACTTCCCCCAGCTTAGTGCTGTCATCAAATGCTATCCGTTGATCTACAACGTCGGCATAGATGTCCTTAAGTTCTTCAACGGGGGTTTGTTGTAGCATAGTAGATAAAACTTGCTCTTCTTCGCGTTCATTCACATCGGTCTTTTCGCTATAGGTTATGTCCGTTACAACCGCCTCTCCTCTGTCGTGACTAAGAGCAGTCGCAAGAACTAGCTGTTGTTCGTATGGGGATAAAAATCCAGGATGGTCTTGCTCTAAATAATTTACAAAAACTCGCGCAACACCATACGTTAACGGCATATGAGTAAGATTATTGACATCTGCGCCAAGCAGTTCCATGTATTCATCTTCCGAAACATGACTTGGTCGATATCTATCGTAGCGAACATTTGATTTTAGTGTTTCTCCGTGCTCGGACTCGGCAAATTGCCAATGATCCTCGAATAAATTTTGCTCGAACGTTGTAGGCATAGTTCTCCTTTAAGCGTTGTTACTTATATAAGTTGTATCAGAACATATCTACAAACGCGAGCTAAAATGCCACAATTCACAATCTTTGCATTGGTACACGCCTAATTGAGCATCTTTATGGCGCCATGCCAGTGTAGCCTTGTTCGCTCGAGCTTCGGCTGCAGATTTAAATGCCAGCTTTTCTTGGCAGTTCATTGGCTATTGACCGCTGATTTTCTTGCCCACTCTGCTGCCACTAGCTGATCGTCAAACAATAAGGCCGGTGCGTACCAGTACGGCATAGTAGTCGGTTTTTTGTTTTTATGCCCTTCATACACCCATTGTTTACAGCCAGTATCAATAAAGTCCTGTCGATTATTGTCACCGACTTTAAGAGCTAACTGGCCGTCGCTTAAAACAACCGCAAAAATTCTACCGTCTAGATACAGCCCAAAACCACCAAACATCCGTTTAACACTTAGACTGTCGCCAAGCAAGGCGAAAACCTCGTCTACGAGATAATCTTTGAATTGGGTTATTGTCATAATTTACCCTGAACTGTATTGGCCGCAGACTGTACGCTGGCATTGATCGAAGTAGCGCGCTGCAGGTACTTATTAAGCACTTTTAAGTCACTCTCAAGTTCAGATTTGTCACGTTTTAGTTGCTTCAGCTCAGCTTTTTTATCGTATGAGTTCATCTTTTCTTTTTCTGCCTTCATGCGAACCTGAGCCGCATCAACAAGCTGTCCGTCTTGATCAACTGCTTCTTTTACAGCCTGACGCTTAAGCTCTTTGTAATTGTTTTTATGATCTTGAACCTGCTTAGTTAAGGTATTTATTTCACGATCTAATTGCGCAATTTTATTTTGCGCGTTCGTTGCAACAGATTGGGCTCGGGCAATATCAGACATATTCTATTAATAATACCAGTCTCCCTAGTTTATGCGTGATTAAAAAGAAGATCCTACGCTGGGGGCGGTGCGGTGTCGATAGTTCGTGCTTGCTTGTTGAGCTGTTTGCCAGAATTATCAACCGTATAAATTAAGGCTGTGCCAAAAATCATTTCGGTTGTTTCTATATCTTCGTCAGATATTGACTCGATATATTTCATAAGCGACCGAATAGAGTTGCCGTGTGCAACTATTAGGACGTTCTTTCCTGCCGACAGCAGAGGTACGATAGTGTCTTTGTAGAATGGAACTGCCCTCTCATAGACAGTTTTTAGAGTTTCGCCATTTTCTATTGAGTGATCCCAGCCGCGTCGGATTGAATTAAACTCCTCTTCGCCAACTTCGTCTTTGATTTCCCATTTATTTTTACCAGTAAGCACCCCGTAGTCTCGCTCGTTAATGGCGGAGGAAATTTCAAATTTAAGTGATTTTTTTGCAGTAGCTGCGATAATACGGGCCGTTTCATGAGTTCGAACTTGCTCAGACACAAACACTTTATCAAAAGTTACATCTTTAATTATTTCGCCAATTTGCGCAGCTTCTTTGCGGCCTTTATTGGTTATGTGCACATCGGTCGTGCCCGTCCATTTGCTCATGGCATTCCATTCACTTTCAGTATGGCGAACAATAACTAGTTTGCCAGTTGCAGTCTTTTTACTACCGACGCTGTTTTGAACGTTACCAGTAAAGTAGTTTTGTATATTTTCTACTGTGGTTTGGTTAATCCGTGAAACAGCTTCGTAGGTATTAAAAGCGTTGTGCTTAGTGACAATCACATTGTCCATACGCTGCAACGCCGATATTTCTATGCTGTGTTCATAGGTTTCTACGTCTGGGTGACCAGCTCGCAGCAAAAGCATCTCCTCGTTAAGATCAAGCAGGTGCTCCCCTTCTAACACGTCTAGGCCGGCACCATACAACTTTCCAGATTCAAGGGCATTGAGTAAGGCTTTGGTGTCGACCAGCTCACCTCGTGCTGTATTAATTAAAATAGACCGGTTTTTACATTTTTGTAGTAGTGATTCGTTAATAAGATGGTGATTTTCCTGCGTATACGGAGCATGTAATGAGATAACATCAGAATACTGTACAAGCTCTGACAAACTTGAGTAGGTCATGCCAACTTTTTGGGCCCGTTCGTGGTTCGGGTACGGGTCGTAACCGCGAATATTCATGCCAAAACCACGGGCAATTTCTGCAACCCTAAAGCCAATTTTGCCGGTTCCAATAATACCAATAGTCTTGTGGCGAAGGTCGTAGCCGCGCAGGTCGTCGTGAACTAATTTACCTTGCTTAGTTAGGTCATTAGCCTGATCAAGCCGACGTGTTAGGCTCAGCAGCATCGCAAAGGCATATTCGGCAACGGTGCTGCTGCCATAGCTTGGTACGTTTACTACCGCGATTAATTTATTGAACGCCGCATCAAGGTCAACATTATTAAAACCAGTTGAACGGCACGCAATTAGCTGCAAATTTGTAGCTTGCTCAAGAATTTTAGATGTAACCTTAGTACTAACAAATACGCTTATAGCAGCTGCATCTGTGTCAAAATTTTCAGCGGTTAAACCTTCGTCAACCAGCGTGATATCGAATTTTTCGGTGTCTAAGTGCTGCGACAACTGTTCTCGGTCTGTATCTGTTACGTCGTAAAAGACGATTTTTATCTTATCCACCTAGTTGCCCTTTTTAGTAGTTATATGTAACCATAAGCGTATGAAGATTAAAACTATACAGGCTCGACAAATACTAGACTCTCGCGGAAATCCAACCGTAGAAGTTGATGTGTGGCTTAAAAATGGCGGCTTTGGACGAGCAGCAGTTCCTTCCGGTGCATCTACTGGCGAGCACGAGGCAATCGAGCTGCGCGATAACGACGAATCATTCCATGGCAAATCAGTTACTAAAGCTATCTCCAACATCCATACGATTATTGCGCCGGCCTTATTTGGCGTTAGCGCCGACGATCAGCATCATGTCGACCAAATAATGATCGATACCGATGGTTCAGACAATAAAGCTCGTTTGGGGGCCAACGCCATTTTAGGGGTGTCGCTAGCCGTCGCCAAAGCGGCTGCGGATGCAAAACACGTTGAATTGTTTGAACATATTGGTGCCATAATGGGAAATATCACATTTAGCTTACCGCGGCCTATGATAAATATCGTGAATGGTGGCCAGCACGCTCCTGGTGCAACTGAAATTCAGGAATTTATGATATTCCCAAAAAACCAAGAATCATTTGCTGATTCGATTCGGTGCGGTAGCGAAATATTTCATGAACTTAAAAAGCTATTTAAAGACAAAGGACTATCGACAACTGTTGGCGATGAGGGCGGTTTTGTTCCCGGTATTAAAGATAATACCGAGGTCCTGGACGCTATTGTTGCGGCAATTGAGAGTGCGGGCTATCAGCCTGGAACCGACGTAGAATTAGCGCTCGATGTTGCCGCTAGTGAATTCTACGAAAATGGTGCCTACACCCTAAATCACCAAAAAGACCCAGTAGACCAAGGTCACATGATTGAGTGGTTAGTTAAATTAGCAGACGCATACCCGATTACTTCGATCGAAGATGGCTTAGATCAAAATGACTGGTTGGGCTGGAATGCTCTTACTCACAGAATTGGCGACTCAGTGCAAATTGTTGGCGACGATCTGTTGGTGACAAACACAACTTTCCTTACTAAGGCTATCGAAACTAAAGCCTGTAACGCTATCTTAATTAAGCCAAACCAAATAGGCACCCTAACGGAAACACTAGAAGCGGTTAAAATCGCCAAACAACATAATTTTGGCACAATTATTTCTCATCGCTCTGGCGAAACCGAAGACACAACAATTGCTCACATAGCTGTTGGCGTGAATGCTGGCCAAATAAAAACCGGCTCTATGAGCCGCGGTGAACGAACGGCTAAATATAATGAATTGCTAAGAATAGGTGAAAAACTTACCTAGAATTTAGAAAATCTGGACGTCCAGCAACAACTCTAAACCAAACAACAACCGTATGCAGGACAAAACTTAGCAGTAATATACCCCCGATGTTTTGTGCAATAACATATATAGTAGGGTCAATAAGCGCACTTTTAAAACGAGCTACAACCCACGGCAGCATGGTCCAGACAACAATGAAGGCCGTTAGCGGCAACCCAATGATTATCACTTTTCGTACAGCATGCTCTAGTAAAGTCGATAGCGGGAGCTCTCCCTTATTCACGTACTGAGTTTTTAAAACCCATCGGTTATACAGCCCAACCAGTGTGTTTGCAGTCAGCCACAAAAACACATAGACAATTAACCCAACTATGACCCAAAAAAATATCGACGCCAAATAACTGGTTATTGGTAAGCTCTCAGTAAGACGAAGCAATATTTCAAAGTTATCGATTACGGTGCGATTAATAAGCTCGACTGTATCGTAACCTGCCAGCCGCTCAACTACATCTTGCCACGCAATCGTCACTACAAACAAAGCACTCAGAAAAAAATATCCAACCACCATAATTTTTGTAGTTGCAAGGTAGTGAATATCAGACATCAGATTCTTTGTCGGAGTCCTCGTCTATTTGTTTTGTAGGCGTGAAGGTTTGCGATGGCTGCGGTGGCTCGGGTTTTGGAATATTTTCAAGTAACTCGTCTGGGGCTCGCACGGCTTGGTTGTCGGCCGAATCCGTAAGAGGGCTCGATGCAAATTCAGCTGTATCGTCAGCTTTTTCAGCGACAGCCATGTTTTTTGCTCTGTAAAATGCATAGCCGCCGGCGCCTAAAACAACCATCATAAATAGGATACTGGCTAGCACAATAACCAGCGACAAGTCTGCGCTGGTAGGGTCTTCAAACGGTAGCTGAACGTTTGCGACAACTACGTAGTCTTCCTCGAACGCATCTACGTTCGTTGGATCGACTAAGGTTTGATAGTAATCATCCACTCGTACATATTGCGAAAATCCTCCCTCTCCTTGCACAATCTCAATTCGGTGCTCGCCTGGAGCAATGTCATTGAAGACCGCTACACCGTCTGAATCGGTTTGGGTTTCTCGCACCTGCGAATACAACTTAACTTGCTGACGCGCATATGGATCACCATGTATGTCGATAACTTTAACTTCTAGCCTATAACCTCTTGTAATAAATTGAGCTAACTCTAATTCAGTAGAATTGCCGGCGGTGTCAGTTATTTGGATAGTGTAATCAAAAATATGTCCAGCTGGTAAATTACCGTCAGCAACCACAATTGAGTGTTGGGTTGTATTGGCAGCTCCGGCTGATGACTGAGATAATACTTCGCCGGCTAACCCATAATTTAGTACGGCTCTTGCTTTTTCGTTCGTCTCAAAACTAACTTTAACCCCTGTAAAAGTTGGTTCAAGCACAACTTCGCTGCTTATAGCTGGTGCTTGTGAATCAATTTCAGGTTGAGACGGCGATTCGCTGGAGCTCCCTCCTGACGAACTCGATCCTGAGCCAGATGATCCACCTGAGCTTGGCGGGGTCGAACCAGATCCAGACGAAGACCCTGAACCTGAAGAGCTACCTGATCCTGTGTTCGATGAACCATCGTCAGGTTCATTAGGTTGAGTTGGCTCGCTCGGTTCGTCTGGTTGAGTTGGCTCGTCAGGCTCGGTCTCAACTGCACTAATCGCTATAGTCGTGTTTGTGGTTTGAGTGTCATAGGCTTCTCCTGCTGTTGCTGCATAAGTCTCGGCGGCAGTAAAAGTTAGCGCTGCTTCACCAGCAGCAATTGCTTCAAATTCTACGACGCCGATTGTTGCCTGCCCTACTACCCCAGGCGGGTAGGTACCTCGGACCATTCTTATAACACCAGAATTTTCACTACTCTCTACCGTCACCTCAGGATATGAGCTCGTAGAATAATCGAAATTTCTAAACGTTAATTTAGATTGATCAAAATTGATTTGTGCTTGGACTGAGTCACTTTCGCCGCTGCCTGTGTCGACAACCACAGCTACCCTGACCTTCTGTCCAACGTCCAAAGACGAAGTGTTGGGGCTGAAAGTAAAGTTTGCAGAGCCATCTACACTAAAAGACTGCCCAGAAAGAAGGGCAAAACTCGCTATACCTAATACCGCCAAAATGGTGGTAATTGGCAGCGATCTTAGTATTCGCATCATCCTGTCCACCTACTCAGCAGTATCGATAAATCTAATAAGTTTACTATTCCATCTGGCTGTCCATTACTGCCGCCGCCAATATCTACGGCCGATGTTGAACATCTGTTATCGCTATCTTGAGACGTTTGGCACAGCCAGTTAGACAACAGAAGAGAAAGGTCTAATAAATTAACTTTATTACTAGCATCATCATTGATGTTGCCTTTTACGCCAGTCCTTAGAGTTACTGGATCGCTTTTCGGCGAGCTGTTTCCTGATGAATCTACTGCTTCTATTTGGTACGAGAAGGAGGTATCTTCGCTAAGGCCTGTGTCTGTAAAGGATAAAGAATCAGTATCGCTAATAATTGCATCGTCTCTGAATAAACGATAGCTATCGACGGCAATATTGTCGGTACTGGCAGCCCAGCCAAGAGAAATACTGCTCGTTGAACGTGAAGTTTGGCGTAGATTAGCTGGCGTAGTTGGAGCTTCTGCATCCCCAACATCAAGGGTCACCGCAGAACTAGAATCTATGCTCGGGACCGCTTCTCCGCTGTACAGCAGTGTGGTATTCCCGCTGCTGCCATTGAGCGAAATGGTCGTTTGACCCGCGAAGTCTGTTTCTTCGAACTCAACAATAAACATCGTGCTTTGACCGCTCAATGCTTCGGTATTACCAGCGCCAAGAACGACAGAGCTATTAGCACCATCAAGGGCTTGACTTACATCGTCAGGTGTTTGTGTACTAAAGGAACTAGTTGATCTATCTAAACTCTTAAAGCGAACGTGATCTGAATTAAAATCAAGCTGAACTTGAGCTGTTTCATACAGCCGCGGCTGACCATCACTATCTTGACCGCCATTCACCTCTACAGTCACATAGTGAACTTGATCAATAGATTGTGCGCTAACTGTATATGTTGCTTGAGTCGAATTATCTGGTGATTCTTCCCCCGGATCGGAGCCTGAATCAGGGGTAATCCATTCTGGATTGTTTATGAGACTCGCTTGAGTATTGCTGACGCTGTTAATAGTTGTACTGCCCGACCCTTCCCTAAACTCCCAATGAGCCTGAAGCCCGGCGGTGTTAGAAATATCATTCGTGCTACTTTGAGTTATTTCTGAAATCGATAAGGCTTTATTCCATATCTTAACCTCATCAATCTGACCTCTCCATTCACGGTTGTCATTACCGGTGTTTGCCCCAATTAGTGTTTTATTAGAGCTGCCTACATTAAGCTGTCCGCTTGCTGCTTGTGAGCCAACCAAAACTCCGTCTTTATAGAGCTTCATCGTCGAGCCGTCGTAGGTCGCCGCTACATGAGCCCATTCTCCTTCTTGTAATGTTCCTGTGCCAGCTATTAGAGTTTGGGTATTTGCGCCAATTTTAAGCCTAAGTCGTAAATCTCCCCCACTTATTGTCGATATCATGAATTCGTGGTCATTGGCACTAACACCAGAAGCTCTAGAAATAATCCGGCAATCGTCGCTCGAACAATTACTGATTTGCTCGGGGTGCACCCAAGCCTCCAGTGTTATGCCAGAACCATTGTCCAAATTAAACTGGCTAGTACCAGCATCTACATACTGGTTCGAACCATCAAAGTACAGATTTATTCCAGATTTACTATGAGCTGGCTCGGTAGTTTTATTAGTTGGGATAGGCTCGGGTGGAGGCGCAGTACAGTTTGAACCTGTGCCCGTTGGCGTGCAGCTCGGCTGACCATTTTCGTTAACCGGCACCAATAAAACACTATCAATTCGTAAGCCATCATCTGTACCTATCAATCGAAAATCTAAAGAACCAGAAGCTTGAACATTAGCCACATCAATTTTTGAAGCGCTGTCTCCTGACTGAAAGTCAACCCACTGCCAATCAGTTGTAAGTGCTACCCCGCCTACCTGCTCAACACATTGATCAATTCCGGCACCACTAATTTCAAGCGCGTAAGAATTTGCTGAAGACCCAGATGCTGCTGAAACCCGCGTCCAAACTCGGTACGTGCCGTCTGGTGCGCTGGCGGGAACAGTGGTACTAAAAGTGGCCTCTCCAAATTCTGGGTTAACTGAACATAACCCGTGTGCTGGCATGGAGCTACCTAGTGTCAGCCACATAAGTGCAGCAACGAAAACTCCCACTGCATATAGACTAAATACACGTGCCGTTTTAGTGAAAGAGGCTACTGTCATATTGGTTGCCCCGTATCGTCCCAGACGTTTCCACTTCTGTCAGTAAGTGTGTTGTTATTGGTCCGCAGTGGGCCAAACTGATAATCACGCCCAAATCTATTATTTATTACCCTATCGTTTGTTGGCTCTCCATAGCCATTGCCCTTATCATTTATCTGTACGCTGTAGCCGCCACCATTAATCCAGTTAGCCTCAACCAGTATATTGTCTACATTGCCAATATTTGTTTGCATAATAATCACCTGCGAGTTGTTATAGCCAGGCTCGTCGTGACGCATATCAAAGAAGTTCCCACGAACTGTAACATTACTGCCACTCACCATTTGAACTCCGTCAGCGTGAGAATCTGGGATTGATCCTAAATGAGAGATATAATTTGATTCAATTAAAACATTAGAAAACGGTTTGATCGCGTCAGATCCATGGTGGTGAATGTGAAGCCGTCTAATAGTGGCGTTGGATGCTACAATTCCCGAGCTTGTACTATTGGTAATTTCACCGTCTTCGATAACCAAATTTTTAGATGCATTGCTTTCAAACACCCCATTGTATATGCCGTAACGACCCCCATTAATATAAAAGTCCCGCAGTGTAACGTTGTCGGCTAAAATCGTAACCTGACCGGTGAAGTGGTATCCCTCAACAATTCGAGACCCACCATTATTGGCGTTCAGCCATGCATCGTCTATTACTGTGCCACTTATTTTTGTCAGGCTTGAACGAGGGCTAATGTGGCCAGTGTTTTGAGCGTTCGGTTTTGTGTAACCCATCCACTGTTCTTCGTCGCCGCCACCACCACCGTCACTAGATGACTCTTGTCCGAACTCAATATATCCACCAGAAGCATTTGGATCATCATATTTTCGTGCGACTAAATCGTCGGTTGTAGCTGACTCAGCCTCAACAAATATCACTTGAGTGGCAGCTCTACTGGTCAAAATATAAAATGTTCCAACAACCGTAAGTCCAATGATAGAAGCTAACAAAAATGGATTTTTAAAGTCTATCGAATCTTTTAAAAGCAATACTTTTCTCACAATCTTCACTGTCGGTCTTGTAATTTACTTTTATTCACAGCAATATCACTAAAACTAAATTAGTTATGGCCAGCGTTAGTGGACCAACTGCGCGTGGAACGTCTTTAAGTTGTATGCCAATTAAAAAGTCAAAGGCTTGTACGAAAATCATGGTAACCGCCACCGCTACTAAATATTCTTCTGAACGAACTATAAATAAAGACAAGCCCACAAGCGCCAAAGCTAAGCTACGCGAATACGCATACATTGCGTTTACTGGATCAGTTTTTCTAGACTGCAAAAGTGCCTGCAGCGAAAACCCGCTACTAATTACTGCGCTAAGCGCAGTAACGGAGGTGCACAACCAAAATATCGTGCTCATGGTTTTGAGTATACGGTATTTTTACGGTTTATATAATAGATTCTTTATAAATTTACTCATTACCTGTCCTGCACTACAATAAATGGATGCGAAAAGAAGGCCACTCACGAGTTGAACTATTTATTGGGCTATTACGTATATCATTAGGTTTTTTGTTTTTATGGGCTTTTTTAGACAAATTTTTGGGACTCGGCTTTACGACGTGCAAGGACGTAATCTCTGGAGATGTTGAGTATTTCTGCAGCCAAGCCGTTGTTAACGGTGGCGCACCCGCTGAAGGCTTTCTTACCTACGCCACACAAGGACCACTCGCCAGCCTATTTCAATCAATCGCCAGCTGGTGGATAGTAAACGCTTTGTTTATTGTTGGACTTCTAGCAATTGGCGTGGCTCTAATGCTGGGTATAGGGGTGACAATTGCTGTTTATTCAGGGTCATTGCTAATGCTTTTGATGTATTTGGCAGTGCTGCCACCAGAGCATAATCCGCTACTCGATGAGCATGGTATCTATATTCTCAGCCTCTTTATTATTCTCTTAACGAACGATCGTCAACAGTTAGGCTTAGGAAAGTGGTGGAGCAACACAAAAATAGTAAAGCGCATTCCTGTTCTGAAATAAGGTTTCTACTGCCTTACGCCCCAAAAAACTGCAGTAGATTGTAAATAAAGATTGCTGGCCACACCATTGCTTTTAATAGCGCCAGAATAATATTCCAGAATCCATCAACTTGATTTACGAAGTAAACAGCTGCACCAATAAAAGACAGAAACAAGTTAAAGCCCATTGCTCCGTCTTTTTTACGATCAATTTTTATAAAGTTTTTTTCAGTCTTTGCCATGAAGGTATCTAATCATAATTAATGTGTATACGTCTAGTGAGGTAGCGACCGTGAAAGAGCGGTGCGTAGGGTGGAAAATAAATATCAGTGATTAGGGTGTCTGTCCACTGGGTGGGTAGCCTGCCGGCAGGCAGGCTTGCGAAATGCCGCAGGCATTTCTCACCTGACGACCTTACAGTTCGCAGTTTCGAGTCCTAAGCACCATTAGCTAAGAGTAAATTAAAAACCGCCCAAAAAGGACGGTTCTAAATTTACTCTTGGTAGCGGGGGTAGGACTCGAACCTACGACCTTCTGGTTATGAGCCAGACGAGCTGCCGCTGCTCCACCCCGCGTCGTCGAAATTGTTACCAACTTCCATATTCAAACAAGTTTGAATATTTACAGTTTACCGCAATTTCTCCTCTTAAGTTTTTCAAACAGTCATCTGAATAATAATTTCAAGCAGAATTCCTTGGTTTGATAAACTTGGGTTCGCACTGCGAACAATTCTAGAGCAGTTAACAGATTAACAAACAGAGGTAGCTATTGTCAACAAAGCAAAAACGACCTATTCAGCGCAGAGCGGCAATGCACTGTCGTAGGAGTCAATATAGTGCTTGCATGAACTGCTATCGCTCTGGGTGATGGCGAATATAGCGACGAAGGCAATGATAAACGCGAGCGCCAGGTTGAGAATAATAAACAAATCAGCTTTTTTGTTTTTCTTGAGCCATTCACGTGTTGGCAATACAACCCAAGCATAAAAATCTATCGCCGTGACCAACAGCCCAAACCAGTAAAATGTAAGTCGAACTAATGAATCGCTACCATTAACAGAGTCAACGCCAAGGTTATAGACCAACACACCGAGTAACACCGACAGTGTGGCCTTGAAAAAGATATAGAATGCTAAAAACAACGGAGTTACTGATAAGAAGAACTTCCGTGGATTACGTAATGGGTTTGGCTGTTTCTTTCTCACAAATATACTCATGCTTACTTTTGTTAATAATACTACACATTAGTTGTTTCTGCCCAAAAAGAAGTCAAACCATCGTAGAGCATTGGCTTTTTCTCCCTGTTGGTTGTCTGCTAGTACTGAGTCTGGTGTGAAAGCTGCATTCTCTGTTTTTGGGGCAATAGCAACCTGTTCGCCAGGCGCCCGCAACAGCAGGTCTCGTTTAGCTGCTTTTTCTATAAATTCATCGGTTTTGAAATACTCAATACTTAGAGCAAGTTTTTCGTTCTCGAGCTCTAACACTGCAGTTTCTTCAGTTTTAGTGGTGATTTCTTCGATCAAACTATTGTTTTTAGTTATAACCGACAAACTGTTCCACGCTACCCACAATCCAAACAGCGAAACAATTATTATGCTGTAATTTTCGCGGCTTACATTATAGTTTTTTAACCAGTTTTTTATATTTTCGAGCATCGTGATCTATTATACATTGAGGATGGATATTAAAACATTAATTTCAGATCTGGAAAAACACGATACTACAACCCGTGTAAGCCCAAAAGAATTCAAAGACTATGCTGTGCAGTACCAAGGCTATATTGCTGCTCTATTAATTATCATAGCCGTAGTTTCGTGGCTTGTGCTTTCGTCGCTCACAAGTTTTTTACTATTAGTGCTTCTTTTGCTTATTAGTTTTTGTTTTTACGTGCAAAACCGCGAGACCATAATTCAAAATATGATTTTTGCCGATAGGCACGGATTGTTGTGGCGGCAGCGTGCTCGAGTTCGTAATTTAGGTTTTAATGGAGTCGTTTTTAATATTGGGCATAGTGCACGTAGTTTAAATAGTTTTTCTAGTTTTGACCTGCCACTTAATTTCGGCGTCTACCACTACAGGTTCACGACTGGTAGCGGAAAAAACAAAAAAGATCACGACTACACTGTAGCTTACTTTGATCTACCAAAAGAATTACCGCACATTCTGCTGGACAGCAAAAATAATAACGGCCTCCTTAGTTCTTCGATCCCGCGGTTTTTAGACAAAGACTACGAAGTATCGCTCGAAGGTGATTTCGACCAACACTTTTCGCTCTATACCGCCTTCCCTAAGCCTGCCGAGGCACTAACCATTATTAGTCCGGATGTTATGCAAACTTTAATAGACGAAACACCTGAAGTTGATATTGAAATTGTTAATAAGCAGCTGTGGGTGTATATCCCTAGACAAACGAGTTACGCCGCATACGCCAAAGCCTTAAAAGCTGGTCTGGCTGTACTAGATAGTGCTCGCAGCAATGTTAAGCATTACAAAATGCAGGACTTACGGCTGCTGGCCAGCCAAGAGACAAATCGAAGAAAACTCACAAAAAAACGGTTCACCATTGGATCTGTTCTGGTGATTTTATACTTGTTGTACATATTTTTGGTATTTTCTGGCAACTTCTCGTTGATCTAAACTAGATAATTTTATGATAACTGTTTAAAATCTTACAAATATGGGGCTGTAGCTCAGCGGTTAGAGCAGTCGGCTCATAACCGATTGGTCGCTGGTTCGATCCCAGCCAGCCCCACCACATCCATACGCTCGATACTAGCTATTTTAAATTTATAATTATTGTTACTAATTAAGAAGCAGTCGTAAAACTATCAATTACTTCCAGCATTTCTGAACAATTTTGCGCTTGCATAATCTCTGACCGAAGCACGCTTACTCCCTCTTGTTCTCTTAAATAGGTTTTTACAAACTTCTTTAATCCTGCTGGATTTTTGTTACTACCCCAAGTATCTTCAAACTCTTGAATGTGTTTTTTGAATAACTCGATCTTATCCCCAAAACTCAGTGTTGCAGCGGTTGCAGAAAACACCTGTAAGTCCTGAAAAATACCCCGGCCGATCATTATTCCATCAAAGTTGTAATCACGGGCTAACTGCTCACCATCTGCGCGGCTTAAAATGTCGCCGTTGGCAATTACTTTGGTGGCTGGAGCGATGTCGCTGCGCAACGTCGGGACTTTAGCAAGCTCCTCCCAGTGCACGGGCACCTTAGACATTTCTTTACTAGTGCGACCATGAACAGTAAGTGCGTCTATGCCTTGTCTTAATAGAAAGCTCAGCCATTCCTCTGTTTGAATGTGTTTAAATCCAATCCGTGTCTTTACAGAAACGGCAATCTTCCCTGCCGCAGCTTCTTTGGTGGCCGCAATAAGTTCGTGGGCTAATGGCTGGTTGTTAATAAGTGCAGAGCAAGCACCTTTTTTAGTAACAACGGGCACCGGACAGCCCATGTTAATGTCGACGCCGTCGTAGCCTAAATCAATAAGCTCTTGGGTAGTTTTGTAATAGTTCTCTGGTTTTAGCCCCCAAATTTGAGCAATAATTGGATATTTTTTGCCACGAATCACCCCCTCATCATGGCCAATAGCAAGCTTTTGTAATACCGCTGGTCGGCCATTTGTCTGCAAACCATCTGCGTTAGCGAACTCCGTAAAAAATACATCTGGCGCTGCACAGTCAGCCACAATAGACCTAAAAACCACGTCGGTAACGTCGTCCATAGGCGCTAGAGCAAAAAATGGTGAATTAAAACTATCCCAGACTGTCATCTGGGATAGTTTATAGGTTTAACGACGTTTTATCTAACGTTTTTTGTTGGTTTTCGCAGGAGTAATCGCCGCGAGTAAATATATAAACAAACTGGCGATAATACCATACACAAGTAGCGCAAACAGCGTAGTGATCTCTATAACAAAACCATCCTCTACTCGTACGGTTGGAAAGATGTTTTCAAATGGACTCAATAGCGGCGCACTAGTGTCGTAAACCCAGCTCACAAACTCATTCTCGCTATTTGCCCCAAGCAGCCGTAATATGAACCGCAAGCCAAGCAAGGCCCCCACGAGTGTGGCGAGAAAATTAGTTAACTGTGCTAAATAATGATTTAACTTATCCATTAGTCCTCCTTAGATTATATAAGTATTATAAAACAAAACAGCTCGAAACTAAAAAATCGCCCCTGTATTTCTACGGGAGCGATTTGATTTAGACGTGTATTACTTTATGCACGCTTAAGAGTAAGAAAACCATTTCGTGGGTTTTCCACTACTGTGTATCCTTCAGGGATAGCGTCTTGAGCTTCGTTTGGTCGCTCATCTTTAGCGAAGTAATAAATTCTTTGTTGTTTTCCACCTCTTAGAGTCACATCCTTAGAGTGCAAGTAGTATGTTACACCCTTACTGTTTGTGTGCGCGTAGGCCATTTGTTATTACCCTCCTTAATCTGTTGTACCCTTACCATACTCGTGAACAATATTTTTTGTCAACACCTTAGAGTCAAAATCTACCAGATGTGAGCATAAACGTATTGCGGAGCATAGCCTTACTGCCGTACAATCTAAGCATTAGTTTTTAAGGAGGGAATTCATGGAGCGCGTGCGCACCGCTGGACAAGGTAGTCCTGCTCGACCAGCCTCATCAGGGCCATCTACATCAAGTAAAGTTTTGGTAATCGTACTAGTGTTAGTCGGACTAGTTGTTATTGCTGCCATGTTCTTTGGCCTGTCGCGAAATCTTTCAAGCGGCAACGTAAAGAGCGATCAATACCAAGCAGTTTTCTTGACTAACGGTCAGGTTTACTTCGGTAAAATGAGCAATATAAACAGCGACTACGTAACATTAGAAGATATTTTCTATCTACAGGTTACGCAACAAACCACTGGTGACGACGCTTTACAGTCAGGTGACAATGCAGCCGTCGACCCACAAATTAGTTTGGCTCAGCTTGGAAACGAACTTCACGGTCCAGAATCAGAAATGTTTATTTCACGAGAGCAAATTCTCTTCTGGGAAAACCTTACTGACGAGGGCGATGTCGTAACAGCGATTACTAACTTCCAAAGTGGTCAAACAGACACACCGGCAGTTGACGATTCAGGTTCTGATAACTAAATAGAGCTAGAACGTCTTTAAAATCCGCCTCTGACTAGGGGCGGATTTTTTTATGAACTACTTTAAAAATCATTAGTAGAACCGACACAGCGGTACCAAGTAACGACCAACCAGCTAAGTCTGGTGTCCATCGTGGTGAATAAAAACTAAATCGATAAAAACCTTTCTCGGGATACTCAAGGTTGACCACATCAGCTCCGGCATTTGAATTAGCGACAACATAGTCTTGCACGCATTGTTGCCGAACTGCAGACGGTCGCGAAGCACAGGCAGCCTGACCTTGCTCAAAAAGCTGTGGATTCACAAGATTTTGTGATGCATCGGACTGAATTTGGGCAACAACCCGGTCGTAAGTACTGGCAAGCTCCACTTCTGTGCTGGTGTTCATGTGAGTAAACACATGTTTGCTCAGTGCATCGAGCGCCTCCTGTTGGCCAACGCCAGCCTCATCAGCATCAATTACTGCTAACTTCAGCTCTCCCATCTGTAGGTTATTTTGACGTAGCCCAAACAACCCTAATGGCAACAAGATAATAACTGTTAAAATCAGCTGCCAAAAGGTAATGCTATGAATGATATCAACGCCTTTTATAAGTACTTTTTTCATTTGGTCCTCGTTTGCGCTTGAACTGTCGACAGCACCGCAAGGGTTTGCGAAAAACTACGGCCAGCCAGAATTAACGCTGCCAATAGTGCTAGAAAGCTAACTGTATTGGTAATTGTCGAAGCAGTTGCCACGCTTAAACCAGCCACCAATGGTGACAGAATTGTGCCACTGCACGATGCGCAGCCCGACCCGACAAGCGTAATACCAAAGGTTTTTTTTATGTCGTGTTTCTTTTGTATCTTTTTTTTAGTCTGCTTTAGTGTGACTAGTATAGCAGTTGTTATACCAAGCAGAATCGATATGGCTAAAATAGCTGTTGGCTCAAAGTCATGCAAGGCATACCGCAGAAAGTTAAAAAATCCGTCAATCATATACTGCGGCAAAGCAGCTATGCCAAGACTTTGGTAGATTGATACAACCTGATCGAGCGCAAATAGCCACTGCAGAACAAACAGTATTGCTGCCGAAAACATAACGGCCGTCAGAAGATTATCAACGTCACTCAAAAACTGCCGTAGTGCTCGAGTTTTTACGTGTATTTTTTGACTTTTGCTCATGTCAGGCTTGTTTTTAGAATATTTTTATTAAAATAGGCACCGAGCGCCCCTGCGATAAAACCAGCCGTTAGCGCCACATGTATATTTTGAGTCAGCTGGTATACCGTCAAAAGAATAATTAGTATAAAAATTATGCCTGCACTGTAGGCTATTTCCATTGCTGCAATATACGTTGGGCGGTCTTTTATTGAGGCATTCTTGTAGTATTCAGCAATATACGGAACATAAAATATAGCTGCAAAAATATCATTTGCCACATTAACTACGGTAATTAGTATAGGGTTTATTGCAAAAGCACGAACCAAATGAACAGCCGAGGCCCCTTTGCCGCCAACGCTAAGTTCCGTTGAAATGGATGTGTCTGATTCTTTCTTTCGAACAATAATCATAATAATTAGTGCAGCCACCAAAGACATTGAAACAACCGCACCAACACTTTGGTAATTATGCAGAAAATTAAATATAAATAACGGCCACAACAACATAACTGCACCGGTATTTAATGCCATGCCAAAATTAGCTCTACACCCGTAGTCGTGCGTCAGGAATGCATTAACATCGTGTGGCTTGATTCGCTTTGAACTGCGTAATGGTTCAGTGCCAGTATGTAGCGGAAGAATCGCAACAAGCACCACAGCCGCCGCGACATAGACCAGGTTTTCGAACCCAAAAAGTCCAGCAATAATACCGCCTAGTAGCGGGCCGAGCGCCATAGTTATTTTGCGAGCAATCTCTACGCTACCAACGCCGTGAGCTTTTTTCTTGCCTATTGAGTGCGACAATTCTATATGTAGTGCCGTAAAAAACAGTGCACTCGATAGCCCGTGCAGGACAGCATTTATTCCTAGCAAGTATGGTCTTGATGAGATATGCGCGAGCGATATTAAAAACGCTACATCGACAATCGAACTAATGATTAATACATGTTTACCACCAATCTTAGCGACTAGATTGGTGGCTGGCACGGTAGCCAGCATTCGAACCATGAAAACCGTTGCAAAATACCCACATACAAGCAGCAGGCCTAAAAAAGTATCACTGCTGGATTCAAAAAGATAAATCGGCAAAAAAACCGCAAATAAACTAATACCCAGAGCACGGATAGTTCTATATACAAAAACCTGAGAAAACTCAGATTTAAGTCGATGGGCTGAATGAACGTGATGAAAATGTATTGAATGCATGTTTGTATTTAATTTAACTCTAGTATTATGATAGCATGCACATTTATTTTAGTGGTATTGGTGGCAAAGGAATCGCCAGCTTAGCCCACATTGCTCTTGATGCTGGTTACACGGTAAGTGGATCAGACCTGTCTGCCTCTGCTACAACAACTCAGCTCGCCGAGCGTGGGGCTACAATAACATTCAATCAATCGGGTGAGTTTTTAGAGGAACTCACGTTGGCTGATGGTATTGATTGGCTTATCTATACGGCCGCCATGCAACCCGACCACCCGGAGCTTGAATCAGCTGACCGACTTGGGATTCCGTTTGCAAAACGACACGAATTTATTAACACCTTTTTGCATGATAAATACCTAAAGCTGTTAGCTGTGAGCGGCACTCACGGAAAAACTACTACAACTTCTATGGTGGTGTGGTTATTCAAAAAACACAATATTCCAGTTAGTTACTCAATTGGCGGCGATCTAAGCTTTGGAAACGGCGGAGCATACCAAAAAAACTCTGACTGGCTTGTTCTGGAAGCTGATGAATTTGATAAAAATATGCTGTACTTTGCCCCTGATGAAGCAGTGGTCGTAAACATTGACTATGATCACAAGGACACCTACCCAACCCGCGCCGACTACGAAAAATCGTTTGAACAATTCATAAAACAGTCAAAACACACCGTGTTATGGGACGATGCAGCTGCAAAAATATCCGTTGATTCAAAAAAACATACTGTTATGACAAAAGATAGTTACCAGCCAGAAATCCCCTTAGCGGGGCAACATAACCGCGAAAATGCCGTGTTAGCCAGTCATGGTTTTATGTACGCCACGCAGCCCGACTCCGCAGGAGATCCTAAAACAGTACACTCTGTCTTGCGCATGTTAGCTGACTTTCCTGGTGCAAAACGGCGAATGGAGCGTATAGCAAAGAACGTATATAGTGACTTCGCCCACACTCCAGAAGAAATTACGGCCACCCTCCAGCTTGCGTCTGAAAAATTCGAAAATATTATAGTAATTTACCAACCACATCAAAATATTCGCCAGCATGAATTAGTTGGTAAATACGAAACGTGCTTTGAGAAAGCTAACAAGGTCTACTGGGTGCCAACATATTTAAGCCGCGAAAAACCAGATCAAGAGGTGTTAAGCCCCAAGCAACTCATCCCTAAAAAAGATCATGGCAAATTCGAAATTAGTGAACTAAACGACAATTTAGCGGCAGCTGCCAAATCTATGGCAAATGATTACACAATACTATGCATGGGTGCGGGCGACATAGACGACTGGGCCCGCAATAACCTTGGTTAAGCTCACAGGATTAGATTAGAGTGAATTAGATTAACAGCCGTCAACTATACACATTTTGACGATCGTAAAAATGTGTATCGTGAATGCCCCACTTGTCGCTAGTTTGCAGTAAATATTAGTTTGTAGCCTCTGTTATCGATTGTCGCCAGAACCGCTAAGCCTATTGCGCTGTTGACGAGACGATAGCTTAGCTAAATTGGTATGAGCTATTTCATCTAAACTAATCCCCAGCTGGTCGGCAAGCGTGGCAATATACCAAAGTATGTCGCCAAGCTCTTTAGTAATTTCGGCTTTGTCGAGTAAATTCACATCACCATCGGTGTCACGTAGCCACTTTTTAAACTTTTCCGCCACCTCTCCGGACTCTCCAACCAAACCCAGAACAAACCTCAGCAACATAGTGTCACCGCTATTTATTACAGTAGTCAAAGCCTGTTTTTGATATTCATACAATGTCATACCGACTCCCTCCAATACAAAAGCGAGCTAACAAATAATTAGCCCGCCCATACTTGTGTGTTTTAAAGCTTATTTCTTTTTGTCGAACTTAGCCATTGCCTTGTTAAGTACAAAATATACAACAGCAGCTACCACTGCAAAGCTAATAAGGTTAGACACCAAGCTACCCCAACCAATAACTGCGTCGCCAACACTAAACGTTTCTGCAGCCAGGTTATCGGCATCAAAGATTAGTCCAAGTAGTGGATTAATAACGTCAGCAACCAATGAGTCAACAACATCCTTTGCTGCTGTACCTAAAATAACAGCCACAGCTAGACCAACTACGCCTTGTTCTTTAATAAAATCTAGAAACCCTTCAACAGCACTTTGCTTTTTTGCCATTGCATCCTCCTTATTGTATAACCATATAATACACCGCCTGTAGCCATTTCACATAATCATGTTAGAATCGTCACTATGAATGAAACACAAAGTTGGATTGAACAAAACCAAGCTGAACTAATTACAGTCGCATTAATTTTTGTCGGAGCATGGCTACTGAAACGCTTTGGGCAATCTGTTATAAAGCGTCTTGTCATAAAAGCAGTTCATGCCAATGCTCACAACAGCGACCAAGAAGCAGAAGAAAAACGCGAAGAAACCATAATTCAAATAATCTCAGGTGCACTCAACATAATACTGTGGCCTTTAGCAATTATTTTAGCGATTGCCCAAGTTGGAGTCGATATCGCTCCGCTTATAGCTGGTGCCAGTATTGTGGGCGTAGCCCTTGGTTTTGGTGCGCAAAGTTTAGTGAAAGACATAATCTCTGGGCTATTTATTATTGTTGAGAATCAATACCGCGTTGGTGATGTAGTCGATCTAGACGGAACCTCTGGCTCTGTTGAAAAAATAACCCTTCGGGTGACTGTTTTGCGTGATCTTGATGGTGTCGTTCACCACGTGCCCAACGGCACAATTGACAGGACTTCTAACTACTCGAAAGACTACTCGGGTATTAATCTTAATGTTGGGATTGCCTACGACAGCGACATCGACAAGGCTATTGAAATCATTAACAAAGTCGGACAAGAAATCGCAAACGATAAAAACTGGAAGACTAGCATTATTGATGCACCGTCATTTATGCGTGTCGATAATTTAGGCGACAGCTCTGTCGACCTAAAACTTACTGGCAAGGTTCGACCATTAAAACAATGGGCTGTAACTGGTGAGCTCCGAAAGCGAATTAAAACAGAATTTGATAAAGCTGGTATCGAAATACCATTCCCGCAAACCGTTATTCATCAGGTCAAAGACTAGACCTAGCTTACTTCGACTCCATTCCAAAAGGCTACGTAATTAGCAAAATTCTTACCAACACGATCAACTGAGCCCTCCATTGGTTCAGGGTAGTACCACGCCCCGGCTTGGTTGCGTTGGTCGTCTACTACTATGTCGTAATAACTCGATTCACCCTTCCAGTGACAGTGTGTTTTATGATCAGACTGCTCTAGAAATTCATCATTGACTGATTCGGGCGGAAAATACTTGTTGCCTTCAATGGTGATTATTTCGCTATCATCAACCTGTGCTATTACTTGTCCATTCCATGTTGCCTGTGCCATTAGTTACTCCTTTACTACAAACCAAGCGATTCATCAGATAGTTCTGAATCGTCAAAGTCCTCGTCATTTAAACTATTTAACTCAGCGTCTATCTCCTCTATCTCGGCGCTAAGATCACTCTCGGTGACTGGGGCTTGTAGGTCAACTTCATTCGCACTAGAATCAGCCTTGGTATTAAGCGGTAGTTGTTCTGTTTCTTGTTGAGAGTCGGCAGCGTTATTTGTCTGTGTTTGATCATCACCGAATGCCATAAATCCAAAAACTATTAGTGCGGTTGCAAATAACACAGCTAGACCAATGGCAAAGAAATAACTGTTCGTTCCACCACTTTTAATCTCGTGCATCTGCGCTACTGGCTGAGTATCTTGACTGGATTGTTCTGGTTGGGGTGTTGCTTCTTCTGCAGGTGGCTGCTCGGCTACGTTAGTAGCCTGCTCATTCGTTTGAGGTGGTGTTGCTGTAGGTTTCACTTTTTCTGGCATATTAATTGTCTCTTTCCGCGTTTGCTTGGCTAGCTAAATCATTTTTTATTTGCTCTAGTAGTGGTCGGAGCTGATTAGTAACGTTTTCGCTGATTGCTTCAGCATCGGCTTTAGCTTGATCAAGCGATTGTTTAGCTTGATCAATGGCTTGCCGCAGCTGACTGTCACCAGAACAGGCTGTATTTGCAGCATTTTGTACGTTGGCGACATAGGTTTGATAGCTAGATTTGAAATCGCTAACCAGTGAGCTTACGTCTACAATTGCTAAGCGTAAGTTTTCTGTTGCTATGTTGTTATTTTCGAGTCGGAGGGCAAGCGTATTTAATTTATTAACAATGTTCTGATATTTATCTTCCCTGTTGTCAGCCCGAACTTCTATTCTCTCTAAATGAGCTTCTAGCCGTTGTTTTACTGCCTCACAACGAGTTTGCAATCGCTCTTCTACGGCTGCTGCACGCTCTTGTTGGTTTACTTCTAATTGGTTTATTTCGTCAGACTCCTGCGCCTGAACCGTGTTGGTGTTTTGCAGTGTACTTGTTTCGTTCTGTGTTTGAGCAGTAGCCGGTCCAACAAACAAAATGGTCGCTACTAAACTTGTCCCCAAACCGAGTGCTGCCATAGATACTAATGTGTGTTTCATATAATTTAAACTATAGCATTTTATGCACTATATCGCTGGCCTGATTTTTGGATCAGTTGGTCTTTTTGAAGATCGACGAGCACTTGGTCAATTCGATCGTCATTAACGCGTTGCTTGAGCTGTTGGTAGGTCATTGACGAAGTTATTAATTGCTTGAGAACTCTAGACCGTACTTGCCTAAGCGAGCCTTCAAATTGAGATTGTTTTGCATAGTGCTTACTGTTTCTACTTGGGTTCGGATGCAGTTTTTTTAAAAAAGCACCATAATCCATTAGCGCCCAATAAAACTGGCGAGGATTTTTTTCATCAAGAGTAGCTTTTATGTGCGGCATGAGGTGTGCGTCAGATATATTAGTCTGTCCAGAAAAAAAATGATGCAAATAGACAGTACGGATGTTGGTTTCTATGTATACCACCGGGGCATTAAAAACATATGCACACATTGCCCCGGCCGTATTTTTACCAACGCCTGGCAACTGCGTAAGCTTCTTTTGGTCGTTTGGTATTTGATAGTTCCATTCATGCACAATATGTTGAGCTGCTTGATGTAAATAGCGAGCCCGACGGTTATAACCTAGCCCTTGCCATGCCCGTAATACGTTGGCTTGCGGCGCTTCGGCAAGCGTTTTAAAGTCCGGAAAGAGTGTCGTAAATTCTATAAATTTTGGAATCACGCGCGGCACCTGAGTTTGTTGTAGCATTAGCTCACTGACTGTGATAGCATACATACTTGTGTCAGACCGCCACGGCATGTCATTTCTGCCGTGCTCCTCGTAAAAGCTCCACAAAGTTTTGAGAAAGAGATTGTAATCCATATCAGGTTTACAGTATATCGGTCGCACTTTTTTTATCTAAACGAAAATAACTTAGGAGAATAAAATCAATGAGTAAACAAGGCGTAAATAAGCGTAATGTCCGCAAACTAGGAACTATAGGCAACGCTAGTCAGCCTTCTTTTTATGTAACATTACCAATTGATTTTATCCGAGCATTAGGATGGAATTCTTCACAAGAAGTTAAAATTAGAAAACACGGCAACAAACTTATAATCGAAGACCCTAACAAAAAAGCTTAGTTTCTGTCTATAAACATACCTTCAAGAATATGAGCGTCCGGAGCTGGGTCACCATCATCCGGTTCTATTGTTAGAACGTACTGAGTAAAGTCAGTTAAATCTTCGTCAGACATAAAGTAGTTCAACCACACATCATCTGTTTGCTCGAGTTCACCAGTGCTAATAAATTTAAATGGTTCTTTGCGCACAATCCAGCCTTCGTAAAACTCGCCATTTGTTGGTTCAGGCAAGCCTGACATTTCAACATTAAGTAAATATTTTCCGTCTTCAAAAGTAGCCAAAGCGGTGCCGCTAGCTTCGCCATTCGTATCCACACTCCGCGCAGCACCCTCGGTTACATCGACTAAGCCTGCTTGAAACTGATACTCGGCGTTTGCAAATAATGACTGTTCGACTGCTAACTGACTGGCTTCGTCAGGTGCGCCTTGCATTAAGTCGCTTAATGATTCATCTTGGCTTGTTTGATCAGTTTGACTTGCTGTCTCAGTTGTATCATCACCACCGAGCACTGCCCAGCCAACTAAAGCCACTACAGCTAGTGCAATAGCCGCACTTACTATTTTCTTATTCATAATTCTCGCTCCATTAGTGCTTACATTAAAACATAAGTTCAATAACTTGTGCGTTTTCTTGCCGAGGCAAATCAAACCAGCCTTCAATTTTGTTTTTGTCTTTTTCAAGAGCCCGTAACATTTTGCCAAAGCCGTTATGACTTACTGCAATGACTTCCGGTAGCTGCAGATCTTCAAGATATTTAATAAACGCGAGGCAGCGGTTTTTTAAATCTTCTGCTGGCTCAAAATCAGCTTCAATACTGCGCGGATCGTTGTCCAGTATCTGTAAGTATCGTTGTTTATCAGTTAGTTCCCACTTGCCTAAATACCGTTCAATACATAAGTCGCTCGTAATTATAGAGCTAGGATTTTGTTGAGTGTAGGGTGCGATTATTGTGGCGGTTTCAAGTGCCCGACTTAGCGCACTGCTAACGATTTGCACGCCACTTAGTTGCGCGGCGATCCTCTCACCGGTTGCATGAGCCTGGGCTTTGCCTGTATCGCTCAACGGCGAGTCATGTTGTCCAGCAACCACTAAATCGCGGTTGGCTATGCTTTCGCCATGGCGTATCAGGTATATTTTCATCGACTACTCATTGTTACTACAATCATGACTTGCTTTCTTTATTCTGCCAATCAACCGCACTCAAGAACGGTTCAAATAGATCTTCTTCTGGTGATAGCATGCATTCTTTAAGTTCAGCGTGGGTTGGATCTTGATCAGTGAATTCTACAAAATTAGCATCTTCGATGATAGCCAGCGGTGTTTGTTCCGAGCCTTCACCCATCACTACTACTCCCGCTGCCGCTAAGCCGCCGGCAATGCTAGAATGACTAACCTGCATTTTTTTGCCAAAAATGTCGGGTGTGCCGACGTAATTTTTTAAGGCTTTAAATCCGCTAAATGCTAAATATATGCCTGTTGTACCCCGTCGTAGTGGCGTACAACTACTGTCAACAATAAGCACTCCACAATTGTTAACGGCATAGTGATCTTGAAGAAAACTACGGAGACGATTTGCAGTAGCTTGAACCTGTTTTGGCCACAATACATATACGCCATCGGCATTAGACTCATCAATCCCCGCCGAAGCAATGAGAGTGTTATTTTTTATTGTAAACCGGTGACCATATTTACTGCTTTCACGCGGTAAGTATTTGTCGGCTTCGAGTCTAACTAATTCTTCTTTATCAATTTGGTCATATTCGACAATGTCAGAATCGCAAAGCGAAACTATCTTAGAAGTAACTACTAACACTGAATTTTCGCCCAATTGAGGTACTGCTGCAGCTACCACGTCTTCTAGGTTCTGTTGGCCAGCTTGCAACCGATCTGTTTTTACTGCGGTTATTTTCACTCGCTACCTTACCGTTAATTTTCTACTGATTGGACTGAACAGCCCATTACGGCGTAAGTCGATTGATGTCGCGCGGGAATAAGGTGGCTTCTTTAACGTTCTCAAGGCCTAAAATTAACTGTACAAATCTATCAATACCAAAGCCAAATCCGCCGTGCGGCGGTAAGCCATACTTAAAGGCTTGCAGGTAATACTTAAAGCCTGGATCTTCTGGATCAACGCCAGACTCTTTCATTTGTCCTACCAATACGTCGTAGCGATGCTCTCGTTGTGGCACAGTAGCGATTTCTACGCCCCTAAACAATAGGTCGCCAGATCGCGCAGTACCGTCGTCGTTACGCATATGATAAAACTTTGACTTGCTGACCGGCAGATTAGTGGCAAACACCGCTTCACAGCCATGTTGCTTCTTGGCATACTCACAAATCCAACGCTCTTCGGCTGGGGTTAAGTCGACTTCCTTACTGACATCAATGCCGGTCTCTTTCTGATACAGTTCATGAATTTCTTGCATAGTAAAACGCGGGAAGCTATCGGTTAGAACCAATTCAGGTGCTCGTAAAGACTTTAGTTGATCGGCATTTTCGCTGTACAGCTTCCGCAATACATCACCAACAAATTTTTCTGTAAGCTTAAAAACATCGTCATGATCTTTGACAAAGCCCCATTCCATATCAAGCATCATTAACTCTGACATATGTCGACTTGTAGCGCTTGGTTCAGCTCGGTAGGCAGAGCCAATCTCGAACACTCGTTCAAATACGCCAACCATCATCTGTTTATACAACTGTGGGCTCTGTGCTAGCGTTGCCTCTTTCCCAAAGTAATCAAGTTTAAATACAGTCGCGCCACCTTCGGCATCTCCAGCAATCAATTTTGGAGTTTGAATTTCAGTAAATCCATTGCTGCGGCACCATTCCCGAATAAGCTGCAGCACATCAGCACGGATTTTAAAAACAGTTTGCTCTAATGTGTTGCGCAAACCTATTGCCCGATATTCAAATAGTGTGTCGAGGTTGTCGGGTTTGTGACTAAGCGGTTTATCGATTTCAATCGGCGGTTCATCCTCAACTGCAACCATAACTTCTAAAGTTGGGTTGTGAATTTCTGCCCCATTCGGAGCACGCTCATCTGCCTCACATAAACCTTCAACTTTTAGAATTGAGCCTATTTGCATACCGCGCAACTTCTCCATTTCTTGCTCACTCTTTACTAAAACTTGAGCAACGCCACCACGGTCGCGAATTAATAAAAAGTTCAATCCGCCGAGTTTTCGTTTTTTATGCAACCAGCCGTGCAAGCTTACCTTTTTATCAACATGTTCTTTTAATTCGTTAGTAATTACTCTCATTATTTCCTCTGTATGCTCAATATTACGTTTCGTATTAATAAATAGCTGCAAAACCCCCAGGCGGGAACGTTGCAGCTACATATTTGAATTACGATTAAATCTCATTGCAAACCAGTATGAAGCTTCTTGAGGTGAAAGGCAAAGTTAATACTTACAGCACCATGCCCTTTACTGCTACGTAAAACAGACAGACGCACAAAGGCACATACTTATACCTACTGTTCACCTTGCCTTTTGTCAGTAAAATACTCGTTACGATGCTCACAAGTAACAACCAAGGTCCAAGCAATAAGGAATAGGCAGCTAAATATCCAGCGTTGTCTGAGTCCTTGAGTTGACTAAAAACCAAAGACAAAATTATGCAGCCAGCCCACAAATAAAACAGATTCAACAGAACATATTTAATTGTTTTCCTAACTGCCACTTAGTTCCCAAGCGGTATATTAAAGACCGTTCCATTACCCAAATATGTTGGTAGTTGACCGTTCCATTTTTCTATGGCTTGTTTTTGTAAGAATAGTGGACTAAGGGTTTGGGCTTGCGCCTGTTGAGCTTCAGCATCGGTACGAGCGGCTTCCAGATTAAATTTTGCTCGTTGTGCATTTTGTTCTGCAATCTGTTTATCTTCAATGGCCTGAGTAAATGCCGGAGAAAAAGTAAAGTCGACGATCGATATATCATCAACAACTATGCCAAAGACATCGAGTCGATCCTTAAGGAGTTCAAACGTCTCAGCCTTAACCTGTGCGCGTTGTGTAATAAGCTCTTGAGCAGAAAATTTGGCACTCGCAGCTTTAAATACTTCTTGTAAGGCGGGCTCAATAAGCTTGTCTTGGTAATTCACGCCTATGGTTTGATGAATCTCTTTAATTTTGTCAGCTTGCAAACGATAGTTAAGCGTTAGTGTTGTGGATACATCTTGTAAGTCTTTTGAAGCACTCGCTGCATCTTCGGTTTGTTTTTGTATTTTAATATCGTAAATACTAGCTTGTTCAATCCCGAATGGTAAAACCAAATGTATTCCTTCGCCCAACTCGCGGCCTGTTACTTTGCCAAATCTTGTGACCACTCCGACCTCACCGGTGCCAACCACGCGGACTGATGTGAGTAAAATCAGGATAAATCCTGCAATCAATACTCCTGCAATCCCAATTTTTTGCACCATTTTAAACTGCGCTAAATTAGGCTTTGTTACCCTTCGCACCATAATAAACTCCTACTCAATTTCATTTATAGTATAGAGCAACTTACTTTAATGTTTCAGTTTTAACAGATGAATTCTTTTTGGCAACTTCACGAATATCTTCGTAGCGATCGAATTCGTCAACAATTTTTTGGCCTAAAACTTGCTCGATTATATCTTCGATACTTATTACACCAACCGTTTCGCTAAACTCGTTCACCACAATGAATAAGTGATGTTGGGTTTTATAAAATGCGTTTAACACGTGCGCTAATTTATCTTTTTCGTTCACGTATATAACGGTATCGGTCATTACATCGGCTACTTTTTTTGGTTCTTTTTGGGCAACTAAGTCACGAAGGTACAGCGTGCCAATAATATGGTCTAAATCGTCATTAAAAACTGGGAACCGAGAATGGCCTGATTCGTGTAATTCATTCATTAGTTTGATAGTTGTTTTTTCTTTCGAACCAACAGCTATAACCATGCTGCGCGGCGTCATTACATCTTCAATTTTTTTATCACCAAAGCTTAGAGCACTATCCACAATCTTTAGTTCGTCCTCGGCAATGTCGCTTTCGTCGCTTATGCTGTGTTCTTCTAAAATACGAACTAACTCGTCTTTGCTGTAAAACGTTGGTAGCTCTTCACCTAGCGTGCGGTCGAGCAGTGCTCCAAGCGGTCGGGCAATTGGTGAGAAAAACCACAGTAATCGTTCCATAAATGGTGCAATCTTTGACCCAAAACTAAGTCCATAGCGCCCGAGTACTGCCTGTGGAACAATTTCTCCAAAAATTACAATTAGCGTCGTCGATAAAAGCACAGCCATCACCCCATTGGTTATGCTGTCTAAAATTACCGTCAATATCGAGTTAACTAATACGTTACCTAGGATAAGTGTAACTAGTAGTTCGCTGCCCCGAGCGCGAATTGGATAAACCAGTGTTGCCTGTTGGTCGCCAAGGTCGCTTTTTCGTTTTAGTTCGTGAACATCAAGCGACAACAAGCCAAGAGTCAAGCCAGAAAATCCGGCTGAACAAGCCAATAGAAAAACTATAAGAACTATTTCCATATACGTTGAATTGAGTATAGCTTGGAAAAGCCAACAAAACCATAGGCTAAAGTGCTATACTCGTACTGTTTAATAACGAGGTTTGGTGTATATGAAGGACAATCTATTTGGAATTATTATTGGTGTAGTAGTGGTGGCAATATTAGGGGTAGCAATCGTGGCAGGCGGCGACGACTCCAACAACATCTCTCCCGACGGTGATGGTCAAGACATTTTAGAAATATCTGAACTCGATTACGTAAAAGGGTCAGAAAACAGCGAACTAGCGCAAGAACCAAAGGTAACAGTCTTTGAATATGGTGACTTCCAATGTCCATTTTGCGGCATTGTGTACCCAATTATCAGTGAAGTTACTGCCGAATACGCAGACAATCCAGACGTTGCTTTCGTTTACAGGCACTTTCCTTTACCGAGCCATCAAAGTGCTATGGTAGCCCATAGAGCTGCCGAAGCAGCGGGTAGACAAGGTAAGTTTTACGAAATGCACGATATTCTGTTCGAGAACCAAACACTGTGGGCAGGAGAACCGACTTCACCAATTCCTCCAGACCAGTCTGACGACATAATCCGCGAATTAGCAGAAGAGCTTGGTTTGAATCTAGAACAATATGATGCTGACTTTGCGGATTCAAGTACTCTCACGACTATTAACCAACAGCAAAAAACCGGTGAAGAAATTGGCGTTAATTCAACCCCAACCTTCTTCATCAACCAAACTCAATTAGAGCAAGTACCGCGCACAGCTGACGAACTACGCGCAGCAATTGAAGCCGAACTAGAAAAAGTAAACTCCGCTGAAAGCAGCGGAGAAACCGAAGACCTACAGTAACCAAATACGGTTACTGTTAGTACAGAAGTGGCAGTTTATCTAAATGAACTGGCACTTGCTGTGCTACGGGCTTTTGCATTTTTATTTTAATGGACATGCGGGACCTCACCATTTTTGTTTAATTAAGAAAACAAGTAAAACCAATTTGGTTCACTAACGTTCCTCACACTTTTTTAATTTTGTTTGAATATTTTTTTATTGCTCAAAAACTTATTTAATACTACTCTTTTGCTTCAGTAAGCACAAGCTTTTTTTATAGCCACTTATTTTTTCTAAATATCAATATCAAAATAGACGACACAATTATTGTCGAGCTAATAACAATTACGAAAGCGCCTGGTTCGTTTTGAAACGGCAAATCAACGTTCATGCCATACAACGAGGCGATAATTGTCGGCACAGTTAATACTACAGTTAGCGACGTCAACAAACGAATAACTTGGTTTAGGTTGTTGGTAGAAATCGTCGAGTAAGCCTCGCGGATCGAAACTATTGTTTTAATATTCGATTTAGCAGACTCAATTGATTGTTCGTTGCTAAGCAACAGGTCCTCGATAAGTTCAA
The DNA here is from genome assembly GCA_012965045.1 of Candidatus Saccharibacteria bacterium. Lineage (NCBI taxonomy): Bacteria > Candidatus Saccharimonadota > Candidatus Saccharimonadota bacterium. The sequence continues at coordinate 692,722 of DTSZ01000001.1, forward strand.
TGTCTTCTTCGAATAATTTAATGTGACGGCCAGTCATTAAACGTTTAAGCAGCGTGTTGGTAGGTACTAGCGCCGACATAAAATCATTTAGTTCATCCTCTATAGTCACAAAGCCAATGAAGTCTTTATTGGACACCTGTTCCACTCGTAGACGGTTTCGTACACTAATGATTTGTTTAGAAATTGCTGTTAAGTGACGTTCGTAATCGTCGACAATATGATCGATGATGTTTAGCAGGAGTTTTACTCGCTGAGTCGTATTTGCCTCTGTTGAATTCATGATTTTTTCTAATCGCGGGATTGGTCTCAGGCTTATTGTCATTATGTAGCTACCCGATATAGCAATCAGTATTGGAACTGTAACAACTTGCAGATTAGTGTCTGTCAACGGAAAGCGAGTAAACACATAATGAATATTATCTTCAGTCTCAAAGCGTGGAACCTCATCAATATCTAATGCATCTTCAAGCATGCCTTCGTCGATTTTAAACGTGTCAGTTAGTATCTGTTGCTCTGCATCTGTCGGGTCTTCAACATAAATCCAAGAGCCCGCTTTGTGTGAATCAAGCTGCTTAAATTTTTTGCTTTTTATGGTTTTGTGCCAGTACTGAATCATCGTAGTTTAATCATACACGATTAAAAATGCCTTATACTAAGCAGTATGAAAATACTTAAAAGAAAAGTTCGCCTGCCCTACGAGCAAGAATATTTTAAATCGATAATTAGTGGTAGCAGCGCTGGTATATCGACGACGACAGCGATAATTATTGGCTTAACTGTATCCGAAACTAAGATTGCAGCCATCACCACAAGTGCAATTGTTATTATTTTTATTCAAGCTTTCAATGCTGCGGCTAGTCGGTTTGCAGATTTGCGCACCGCCCAAGAAATCGACGGCGAAAAAGTTTTAAAAACTAAGTTCCCGCTTACTGTTGCGTCCATTCAGTTCGCTTCGCACACCTTTTCCGGCCTCATAGCGCTGACACCGATAATTTTGTACGGCACTGAAAGCGGCGTGCTGGTTACTGTAGCGGTGAACACCTTTGCGCTGTTTTTACTTGCTGTGTATAAAGTCAGGGTCTTAAAAGTTAACGCCTTGTCGGACATTGCCGAATTTGTGCTTACTGGGCTGCTTGTGATGTTGGTTGGCCTGGGAGCTGGTTTACTGCTTGAACTTAGTGCCTAGAATAAACAGCCTGATCAGTGACAACAAAATCTAGCTGGACGTCATGATCTTCAGTAGGAATAACTTCAACTTTATCTTCATCAAAGGCAATACCAATTTTTATAGCATCGGGATAGTGCTTTAGGAATCGATCATAATAACCGCCGCCGTAGCCAAGGCGATTCAGTTGTTTGTCAAAAACAAGTAGTGGAACTAATATGATATCGATTTTTTTAGGGGTCATAACATCATCGCAGTCTGGTTCTGGTATGCCGCGCATATTTGGAGCAAAATGAGTGTCTTTTTCAACCTTAACAATTTCCATGTCTCGGCCAATCAAACGGGGAACATAGGTTGTAGCTGTTGGTCGTCGCCACAACATACTAAAAATAGGTGTGGTTTGCGGCTCATTCATCATGTCATTGCTGACGTAGCTGTGAATGGACTTAGCTTTTGGCCACTCAGTTATAGTCTTGAGATTTTTAGCAATGTTTTTAGACTTTTCTTCAACCTCTTTGGCGGTAAGGTTCATGCGCACAGCTTTAGCGCTTCGTCGTAAGTCTTGTTTATCCATTACTTAAAAGCTTATGTTTTTTTATGCTGCTAAGGCAAGTGATTTATCAGAGTTCGTTGGACAATTTGGATTTCGGCAATAATTATCAACTTCACCTGTCTCATTATCAATCACACTTACGTAGCCTTTTTCTGGACACTTTTTACATGCACTTCCTTCAAAGCTAACGGCAGTTTTATTGCCAGAAACTTCTATCCCCAGCCCCGATAAGATCGCCAATTCTTTAGACGAGGCTGGTCGTACGCCACACTCCATTCCGCATACTGCCGTTCGTTCAATTGCTGTTTTAAATAGACTGCTATCAAGGGTTGTTGCTTCAATGGTTTTACCTTGTTTTATTAAGGCTTGTAGCGCAACGTAGTCTTCACCAATCTCTTTACCGTATGCTCTAACGCCAATTTGTGGCTGTTCTTTAGAGATTGTATGAATATGCGTAGCAAGGTTCAGTTGAAAAGCTTTTTCTTTTTTTCCTAGTGACATTTCAAGCTGGGAAAGTTTAATGATCTCCCCTGCAACTTTATTTCGAAGTCTTGAGATCTTTTTTCGATATTCACTAAAACTATCGAAATAGTCTCTGTAATCTTCGGTCCTCCACGCTGTTAGTGTTTTTTGACCCAAGGCAACATCCGGCCCAATACAAGCATCAAGTATAGAAAGAACTTCTAATAACGATTCGCTGCCGCCAGCTTTACGAGTGATCGCAGTTTGCAGTGCTTGGAGCGGAGTTGCGGTCGGCAAGGTATAGTCCGCGCCGGCCTCTTTTAGAAAGTCGGCGGTTTTATAATCGTCGAGTAAGCGGCCATCGAAGGAGACTGACTGAGTGAAAACATATACTTTTCCTTCAGACTCTTCAAAGCGCCACCGGCGCACCATGCCTTTTTTTATTTCGTGAACAAAATCGGCATCCTCTGTTTCCCCGCAGCGAGACAAAAAAAACAGCTCATGGTTCTTGTAAGTGCCGTCTGCCAAGACACTAAGGACTGTCTCGACTTCAGCATCTTCTGCCGCGCTCCGCTCATTGATCTCAGCGATTTTTGAACGACCGAGGCCCTTCTTACTCTGCTGTCGCAGGGATCGATCGTCCATGATAATGTCGCGAGCAACAGGGTCATAAGCCCCTTGAACTTCGGCGTATTCTTCTGGCGCCATACGGGTAGCTGCTTCTTGCAGCGCAAATTCTGCATTATTTTTAACAGCTGCAAAACGCCGCGGTTTATCAGCGCCAGTTGCGCGAATATATTCATCGCCGTAACTTGTAAAGTCCCAGCCAAGAATTGATTCTTCGTCTACGTTTCTTGAATCAAAACCAGTAATTTCTAGTGGAGCTGTTTCTAGACTGGTTGTATGTTCAGAAATTTTAAAACCCTCGCTTTTATTTTTGAAGCAAGGGTTACATACCACCGTAACAACGGTTTTATTTCGCCTTGCTCGAGACATTATCATCAAAAACACATTCTATCTGGCTCAGTTTGTTCTTTCCCCTTGTAACTCAGAAAAAGAGCAGCCCGAGTGGCGAATTCAATTCGCACCCGGCACAACGATAAAAACCGTAGTTTTTTCTCGTTAACCTTACAGTTGCGGCACAGCTCCGGTATCCCACCGGTATTTCGAACTGTGTTTTTGTTTAATTGTTAACACTTTTATCCTAATACCCCTACATATAGTGTGTCAACGATTTTATTTACCACAATTTGTGTACGCGATGTATTTATCCAACAATACGATATAATTAGTTTCGTGAAGCAAAATACAGCCCTCACTACCACACTCATAACGGTTTTTAGTTTATGGTTTATTTTTGGAATTATTAGGTTCATTACTTTGCCGGCTAACGACATTCACTACCATGCAGATTTCGCTGTTTTTGTTGATGGTGAGCAACTTATGTTTGAAAATCCTCTCTACTACGAAGAAGTTGGCAGCGGATGCACATTAAGCGAAGACTCTAAGCCAGCGGAACGAGCTCATCTTCATGATCAAGTACCCTCAATTATTCATGTCCACGACCGTAACGTTACGTGGGGCCATTTCTTCAATAACATCGACTACTCAATCGGTGAGTTTCATCTTGAAACATGGGAAAACGCCTATACAGAAACAGGTGACCAACAAGTCCGCTATATTCTTAATGGCAACGAAGTTCAAGACATAAAAAACCGAGTGATTGAAAGCCAAGATCGCCTATTAGTCGACCTCAGCAGCGCCAGCGACCAAGAATTACTGGAACGTTTCGAAACAGTATCAACAGAAGCAGAAACCTATAATTCTCAACCGGACCCTAGCGCCTGCAGTGGCTCAAATCGCTCTACCAGCGACACACTAAAAGAAGCATTCTTTTTCTTATAAAAATTCGGTCTTAAGTTTTTAAAACCTCTTCCGGTGGGACTATCGGCGAGTATATGCGCGCACCTTGTTTCATTGCGGCATTAACTAACGAGCCCGCTGCGGAATTAAAATCATCATCTGAACTTTCGGAGTGCATAAACTCAGTAAATCTTTCAATTGCTTCGGCGAAGGCCTGGGTTTTTTCGGTGTTTACAACATTTTCGTAATTTGAGGTGCTACGGTACTTGTTTGGCACTTCGATATCAAGAAAATTCAGTCCTTTTGTAAATGCATAATAACCCCTAAAAGTCGTGCCCTTAATGCCTAGCTCAACCCTTAATTGCATTTGTGTTACAGGTTCGCCGGTATCAATCGACATCGTGCCTCTTAATTTTTCTTCAAACTTTATCCAAGCCTTTTTTGTAATAGCCCAATCAGGATTCTGTCCGTCGTAGAACAAAAATCCTTTTACCGCGTCTTCCTCAGCTCCATGAGCTTGGAGATGAAATGGCAAAGAACCCGCTAGCTCTGTAATACAATCATTAATACGAGCTGCATTTTCATATGAAGGTAATTGATCGCCAGGATCTGATACGTTAGGTGGGAATTCCATTACTATATTATACAATATAGTTGTGTATTTCTCAACTACAATCTGAGTTGTTGCCGACTATGCTCACTGTCGTGTTTTTGCCTTGTAAGCAAGCGCAGTATTTGGCTGCGTGTAGCTGCCGGACCTCTGCCAAAGTTAACTACTTTGATGTCACTTATTGGTTCTGTATTCTCGCCCTCTAAGGTCTGGGCTGGGTACAAGGCTTGAATGGCGTCAAAGCCGATACCGATCGACTTCACTACCTGTGGTTGGTCGAGATCTACGATACCTATCGGGCAAAATGCAGTTGTTCGCCGAGGGTGAAGTAAAAAATATAGCTTACAAACCGACCGCAAAATCTTGGTCTGACTAAAGTTCAGCTCAATGTCTTTTTGTGGTGAAAATAAATACAGCACTGGTTGACTAACAGACGACCGCTGCAGCTCTTTAAAAAATTCCTCAAAAAACTCAATACCACTCGGGTCAAACAAAACATGTTTGTCGCTCGCCACTCCAACTAATCCAGCAAAGCGTTTACGCAGTAAGTCGACTTTGTTTTTAAATAGCATTGGCTCGCTATCGTTTACAAACAGCGCCGTAGACTGAGCAATTTCCGTGGACGAGACAAGTCTAATTTGTTCATAGTCGTCCTTGGCAAAATCCAGCGTGTCGGTAATAAATGCCCTAAAATCCTCCTGCGACTGATCACCTAACAAATAACGCGCACCGCCAATATCTACAACAACAGCCTTGCCAGCCTCAATATCTTTAAGCGCTTTTTTCCGAGCAGACTTCGCCGACATCAAACCATAGCGTGGATGAAATAAATGCAGAAGTCTGACCCGCAGTTTATAGATGTTATTTTTCACTACTCGCATTGCTTTAGTATAAATACTACAGCTGATTTATCGAGCTTAAGCGTTTAATTACTGCTGTTGAAAAAGCTGAACATCATCGGGTTGACCAAGCACATAAGCCCACGCCGGACCTACTTCGTTGTCATAGTTATGCCCAAAGCCTGAAGGCATATTTATGGAACGAGTTAACTCAAACCCGACTTGCCCAAACGTAATAAATGGTCGCCACCGCATATGCTCGTAGACTCCTTGAGCGTTTTCGTCCTCTAGCCAGTCTGGTTTGTCATACAGCAACCTCGGGGTCACCCACACTACTGGGTCAGTTGGGTTGTATAAAAAGGCAAACTTCTCTTCTCCCCACTGGTCATAGTCCGATCCAAAATGGTCAACATCACTGGCAAATCGAACCACTTCACCGTTTTGATACACAGGCTCCAAAATATCGCCGGCTGCTTGTGGCAACAGATGTTTCCATAAGCCGCTCGCCGAAGGCGATCCAACCCACAACGCACCATCAATGCTGCTGCTAAATTCGCTTGGTTCAAAACTTGGCAAGCTCCCTTGTGAACCAAGTGAGCCTAAACTTTCTCCGTATAAAAACAGTTGTGGTGGCTGCGCCATTGATTGGCGTTTTTGTTGAATTGCTTCAAGAGTTAGGGCGGTTGTGTGTTTGGCAATGTCCGCATCATCTACATACTGGACAAAAGACGACACCAAGCCGTACTGAACGGCTACCGACGCAACGTCACCATCTAAAATCACCTCTGCTGCCGCAACCGCACTGGGGTTAACATAGCCACTGCCTGACGGTGTATACAGTACAATCGTAGACCGCTCAAATGCCCCAGTCCGTTCCATTTCTTGCATGAGTAGCTCTACCTGACCGTCAATCGTGTCGGCGTTCAGCTTGCCAACATACAGACGAATCGGCTCTATCGCCGGCTGACCGGTACGCTCCGATATTGCCTCGGCCGTTAATACCTCGCCCACAAAGTCTCTGCCTGGACTACTTAGCAGCAGCCAGTCAACAGCAGAGTTTTCTGAACCGCTTACTAAGTCCGACTCACTCAGCGTAACATTTAAATCAAGCGCAATAGTATTACTGCGCAAAATACTGCGTGTTGCAATAAAGACACAGGCCATAAATACTGCAAAACCAAATAGAATACTGCCAACCGCCAGAACCTTGCTAAGCCATCGCAAGCGACGAGCGTACACTCTTACAAGCATTCGATACAATCGTTTAATACAGCTAACTATCATGCTAATAACAACTATTGAAACAATGCTAAGAATCAATACAACTGCCACGTTAGGGGTAGTTGTTTCTAGTCCCATTGCGTGACGCTGCTGTGTCTGCCAATTCATCCGTTGAACGGTTACAGTCACGGCATAGATCAACAACAAGGCCACATAGGCTATGTATGTTCTGCGGGTAAAAGCAGGCGCCGTATACTTTGCATGCCGCCGCCAAGCTGCCCCCAGCCGCTCACCTATCACATAAAAAATCATTATAGTCAGGGCGCTCAGTAGCACTTGGTTAAGCGTATTACGGGGGATTAAAGACGGAGCCAACGATTCACCGTAAAAGTAGACAGCAAATACCGTTCCCAGTACTGAATAATGCGGTTTAGGATTTTTAACGAATAAATTTTGTTTAAAGGTGTGCCAGAACTTTCTCATCTAGCACTATTCTACTCTATTGAACGACGAGTGTGCCCACCATTCCTTGCTCGCGGTGATTGCCGATACTGCAGTAGTACTCATATTCACCCTCGGCATCGGCTGGTACTGTAAACGTTACGCTAGTTGTCTCGCCAGTATTAATAGTTTCACTCTGTACACCAAACTCATCGATCACAAAGTCATGAGTTCCACCGGAGTTGATCAGGTTTACTGTAACCGTGTCACCTGGGCTGGCCGTAATTAAATCAGTCGAAAATTCAAAATTACTCATGTCCACGTCAACGGTTTCGCCGGGACCGGTTAAATCACCGGGGGTGTCAGACTGCTGGGCTTCTGGCGAACCGCTCAGGGCTGTGCCAGAGGCAGAATCACTGGAATTTACTGGTAGCTCATCTTGGCTTGCCGTCTCTGTGGTTGTTTCATTTGACTCATTGTTATTTGCATCACCATCGTTCAATAACAAAAAGCCAATCAACCCAAACCCGATAATAAGCACACTTACACCTGCAATAATATTTTTATTCATTAACGCCTCCTCTTTTATTTCCAAAGCTTAGTATAGCAACTGTAAGTTTTTTGTCTTAGCTGATGTAAGTAGTCTACAATTACATTCATGGATCATCACTCTCACCACACTCCACCGGCATCTACAACTACTGAATACATCAAATTTGGCGCCATTGTAGCGGTAATTTTAATTGCGTCCTACGCACTGTATAGCCAATCTGCCACTCAAACCTTTCAAGAGTACTTACGGTGGTTTATGGGAGTATTTATGCTGACCTTTGCTGGCTTTAAGTTAGCTGGCTACAAAATGTTTGTGATGATGTTTCCTGGTTATGATCTTATCGCTCAAAAATCTAAAACCTACACTTATGCATATCCGTTTATACAACTTGGGTTAGCAATTTTATTCTTAGCAGGCGCTATTGGCATAATTCGAGAGGCGCTAACACTACTTATTGGCACTGTCGCCGCTGCAGGTGTATATAAACAGGTGTTTGTTAAAAAACAAACCATTCAATGTGCGTGTTTGGGGAACATCATTAAATTACCACTTTCGACTGTAAGCTTTTTTGAAGACTTTGTAATGGCGGTAATGGCAGCGATCATGTTGGCGCTACGGCTGATTTAACTACGTCAGGTGTTTGTTGGTAAGATTAATATCTATATAAAAATATTCACTTCTTTTATTTGGCATGCCCTTTAGTATATACCGACTACGTCGAGTTCTAGGTGGCAGTTAACACTTATTTAATGCCCTCGTCCGTACAATTCATAACTACACTAATCAGGGGAAAATGTTTATGTCACTAACAGACAAAATTAAAAGCGCTATTCCAGGCACAATTGACGATAAAATTATTGATCAAGTCGTAGAATCTACTCAATCAGTCCGTGATGGTGCTACAAACACTGGCTTAAAAGGAGCTAACATGGTTGACGAGGCTATGAACAAACTAACAGATGCAATACCCGGCACGCTCGACGACAAGGCCTATAATAAAGTTAAAGATTTACTTGGTGGCGACAAAACTGGCGACGAAAACTAGTTAGGAGATACTTAACTCGGTATTAAAGTATTCGCAAAAATTTGAATTGCTAGAGCGGCTTTTGCGGTAAAGCTCAAAATAATATAGGCTTTTTCGCCGCGCAGATAATTCTTCCACTTGCCGCGGGCCTGATACTGCTTAAATTGCACGTAGGCGAACGAGTTAAATAGCAAGAATATTGAAATAATTATGCCGTACACAAATGCCGGCGGAGACGCATCTGTCGGGTTGCCAGGTGCAATTACAGCAATCAATATGACAAGCCACGGAATAATTCCAGCTATACTCCCAAACACAAACGGCAACCAGTTGCCGTTACCTGGTTTTTCATACTTCTCTTGCAGCCAGCCAAATAAAATCATTGCTACATTCACCCCGGCGATGGCTATCAGTGCCGCGTAGCTACTAATACCTGTAATAAGTGCTATTAAAATAATCATGAGTGTTGAGCTGAATGAATATTCTACCCACCGAAAAACATTAATATTATTTTTTAGTCCTGCAATGTAACTACTAAAAAACTTATTCGATGCTACTAAAAAGTGGAACAATGCCGACAAGCCCAAAAACAAGGCAACAGCTGGTCCAATTTGCAGATTAAACAGGGTGACAGGATCAGTAAAGCTTGACCCCGGCGGCCCAGCTAAGTAGGTGGCAGTAACAGGTAGCGAAAATGAGTTTGAGGCGACTAAAACAAGAACAGCTAAGGTGCTATGAAGCAACCCAGCAAATATGTTCAATCTGCGTAAATTCTGCTTATCTGCTTTTCTAAGCCCCGCCATAACAGTATATTACCATCAAATATGAAAGAAATAGCAACTACTAGGCAGCCTTCAGTTGGGCTACCTGATTACAGTTAGTTTCACTTTGTTTAGTACTCTTTTTCGTTTAAAACCACTAGTTTAGCTATGCCCCAAGCAATGAGACCATAAACCGCTATTGCTACTAAAATACTTGGCTCAAACACTGCCTGGTTACTACCAGCTTCGGATTGGGTGACTCCAAATATGCTATCAAACGGCGCGCTCAAGACGCCACTAGTGGAATATATAAACTCAACGAAGGCATTGCCGCTATTTGCTCCAAAAAGCTTCAACACCATTCGCAGACCAAGAAGTACCGCAATAAGCCCGTAGATATACCAAATAACATTAACGACCCTTGCCTTAGACCCAATTTCAGTTTCTACTGAACGAATTCTCTCTTCTACAACCGAGCCACTGCTATCAACACCCGTTCTCGCTTCTTTGATTTCTTTTGTGCGGTAGTCTGCCATTATTTTCGTACCGCTTTTAGTATCCCAATAAATATCACCGACCCAGTTACAGCTACAAACAAGCTATATAAATCAAAACCGTCAGCGTCATCCCCGCCAATAGCACTCACTAAAAAACCACCAATCATAGCACCGACAATACCAACCACAATATTAGCAAGAGCTCCTTGTTGCGCGTCGGTGTTCATTATCTTAGATGCTATCCAACCAGCCAAAGCCCCAAACAATATCCAAGCCAAGAATCTCATTACGGCCTCCGTTATTTAATATTTATATTGTCGGACCTAGCAGCGCAGCAAACCGTATAGAGGTATATAGTTTTCTCACATATTTGTGGATAACAAATTTTTAAGTTAATAATTAGAAATTCAACAAAAAACCAGTTTCTTAAAACTAAAGCTAGTAGTCTGATTTGACATAGCTCTTAGAAAAGTTAAGGTTGTTGGCATCGTGCTGGCAAAACTATGCTTTGTAATCAAAATTTGATGCTTGCTGAACCCTTCATTTATTAAAAAATGATCTCGGGCCAAACTCGGTCACATTCTGCCTCACATTCTGCCTCACATTCTGCAAGCCCAGAAAAACTAGATCGAAATCAAAGTTTTCGTCTGTTTATTCTCTTGCAAACTGTCAATGGCGGTTCTCACCCCGTAATTTCGTTCAATCCAACAAGTTCGATGTAGAAAGTTTCCTTGCAACATACTCCCAGCATGCTTCACCGCCAACACCGGTTCAAGTTTGCACTCCAAGAGTGCTAAAACTAAAATAACGCCCAAAATGGACGTTATTTTAGTTTGGCTCCCGGGGCCGGACTTGAACCGGCAACCTTGAAGTTAACAGCTTCCTGCTCCACCATTGAGCTACCCGGGATTTATGCTTGCGCTAATGAGGCAAACCTACGGTTTTTCTCATCGGGCTTTAAAAAACGCAATTTTTATCTGCATGAATGCAGACCAGCCCTGCTCTTTTCCCTAAGGAAAGACTAACGGCTAGTATAACGACTAGTCACCCCTTGAAGCAACTATAAACGTGTCTGCAAATACTTTCGCAAGTCATGGCCAAAATCTGGGTTGTCGAGACCGAGGTCGATTATGGCTTTAAGATAACTAAGTTTGTTACCAGAATCGTGATAAATTCCGTCAATAACCTTGCCGTACACCTTGGACTTTTGAGCGAGTTCGTTAATTGCGTCGGCTAGAACTATCTCGCCACCATGGCCAACTTTTTCTTGTTCTAAAATTGGTAATAAGTCTGGAGTAAGTAAATAGCCAGCAACAGAACCAAAATGCGACGGAGCTTTGTCTGGACCGGGTTTTTCTACCAAACTTTTAATCTGATAAAAGTCGTCAGATAACTCTTGCCCTAGTTCTGCTACACCGTATTTTGAAGTGTCTTCCATGGCGATTTCGATCAACGAAATTACCGACCCGCCAGTTGCGCCGTAAGCGTCAAGCAGCTGCTGCGCTCGGCTAACATTAGTCGTCTTAAAAAAGTCATCTGGAAACAATACAAAAAAAGGTTCATCGCCAATTAAATGAGCAGCGTTCAATACTGGCCGCGCGTTTCCTTTTGGCTCACCCTTTTGCCGAACATAAATAAAGTTAGCCAAATCACCAATTCGTTTAATTTCATCTGCAAATTCTTGCTTACCTTTTTCAATCAGCGCCTGTTCTAGCTCAACCGACCTATCAAAATGGTCTTCAATTGCTCGTTTTTGTGCACCGGTAACAATAATGATATCCGTTACGCCAACTGCCACTAACTCTTCAACCACAATTTGAATAACTGGTTTATCAATAATTGGCAGCATCTCTTTTGGCATGGCTTTTGTTTGCGGCAAAAACCGCGTGCCTAAGCCAGCTGCCGGGATAACTGCTTTAGTTACTTTCTGCATTATTTACTCCGTTTTGAATGGCTCGTAATCTGCCCGCATACACAGTAAATGGACCCTGCAGGCCTAAAATCTTCAATGCTCCGACAAGTACATACAATTCGTCCAATTTGGTTTGCTCTTGCACCTCGCCAGATTCATAAATACTAAATTGACGCTCGACTTCACCAACCAGCCATTTTTCTTCAGCTTCTGTGGCGGGTCGGCGAGTTTTTAAATGGTCAAAACTGCGCCCAACCACCTCAATAGTGCGGGCTTCATTTTCTTTTTTTCGAATTAACCCAGCAATGTAGAGGTTATCGATGTGTTTAGCTACAGTGGCAACAGAATTGTAATTAAGTCCGTCTTTTATTTCGCGGTAACTGGGGCTATAGCCATGTTCGTCCAAAAAATTAATTATAAAATCTAAGACCTGTTTCTGCTTTTTTGTAATCTTGGTCATGCTTAATAGTATACGGCAAAAGCACGGTAGAAATTAAGCCGCAAACTCTCAGCTTCAAGACAATCACAAAGCCTATGTCTTTTTCATCCAACAAGTCACCATCACAAAAAAATTATTTTAAATCTATTTTTTAACTATTTTAAAATAATTTTGCAGCAATGGTGTAGCGACATTAATATTCAATGCTTTATTATAGCGCCACTCCCCAGTTGCCCGTAGTTATCTTACCAGCCCTAAAACTACCAAATTCTATCTTCTATCTTCTATCTTCTATCTTCTATCTTCTATCTTCTAAGCAGATTGTATTTTTTTGGCAGCTTGCTTTACTTTTTGGGAATGACTTTTATGGCACACCAAGAGTCCGTCTGGAGTATCAATAACTGCAATGTCATCAAGACCAATTATCGCTACTGGTTTGTCGTGACTCACAATCATGCAATTTCGGGAGTCAATTATTTCGGCGTTTCCGCGGACGGCGTTTTCGAATTCATCACTTTTTGGCATGGCTTCATGCAAGTCCTTATAAGAACCAATATCCATCCAGTCAAAAGTGCCCGGCACCACTACGTTTTTACTTTTTTCAATCAAAGCTGGTTCGATTGGCTGATTTTCAAGGCTTAAATAGTAGTCTTTTTGTTCATCGCCCTCCAGCTTAGCAAGATCGGTCAGTGCCTTGGCTAAATCACTAGAGTGTTTTTCGAGTTCTCGTTTGAAAATTCTTATTGGAGCCGCAAACAAACCAAGATTCCACAAATATTTGCCACTTTCAAAGTATTCTTCTGCAGTTTTTACATCTGGTTTTTCTTTAAACATATCAACTTCAAAAGCTCCGTCTAAGCGCTTACCAACTTTAATGTAGCCAAAGCCGGTTGCTGCGTAGTCTGGAACAATTCCAATCAAAGCGATCGCGTCATATTCGATCGAACATTTAGCAGCAAACTGAACCGCTTCTGCAAAACCCTCTTTATTTTGAATGTGATGATCGGCATGAATAAAGCCAATAGGTGTGTTTTGGTCATGATTTTTAGAAATTTCAGCTAGCGCTAATGTAATACACGACGCCGTTCCGCGTCGACCGGCTTCGATAATTATCCGCGACGGATCAAGATCTGGTAATTGTTGCTGTACGAGCAGCGAATGGGTTCCATCAGTGACTACATACACTTCGTCCGAACATAATTTTGCGCGCGCATACGAGTCCTGCAAAAGCGACTCTTCGCCCGATAGTGACATAAGGTGTTTTGGCTTTTTAGATGTGGAGAGTGGCCAAAGCCGAGTGCCCTGCCCTCCAGCGACAATTACTGTAATCATGAGCTTGATGGTAACAAGTTTGCTTGGCTCTTGGCAATTGCAAGTGCGCATAATCCCCACCAGGCGTACGAAACGAGGTCGTCCACCCACACGTGGCTAAGCAACGCAACAAAGCTCAAACCAACACCAGCAGCAAATAGCTGATAGTTATTCGCTGCCACTGAACGCAGAGCAACAACTACCACAGCTACAAACAGCAGAAAGCCGGCAACGCCAAGTTCTTTAGTTATTTGAATGTAGTAGTTGTCAGAAACCGATGGCTCGTCATAAAAACTAGCTGGTCCTGCCGATCCTAAACCGTACCCAAGTGGTTGATATTTAATTTCTTGTACTGATTCGTTTAATTTTTGTAGCCGAATTTGGTTGGAATCGATTTCTTGACTATCGTTCTCGTCATGAAAAATAATCCGCTGCACAGTCTGCGACTGCCCACTTGCCATTAATAGTCCCACGCTCAACACTGCACCTACCGCCAAAGCAATAAACAACTGCTTTTTACTCAGTAGCTTAAGCGCCAGTAGCCCACACGCTAGCGCCAGTCCAAGTGCAGCGCTGCGTGAATATGTAAAATACATACTAATAAGCCCCGCAATTAGTATCCACATCTTCTTTTTAGTAAAAGAATCTTTGGCGAAATAGTTCGCTATCGTCAGGGTAAGAAAAATAACTAAAAAGGCGCCAAGTTCATTCGGGCCTCTTGTAGTGGCACTATAGCGTGGCAAGCTCGGGTCATTATCCACGGTTTGATAGCTCAAGCCAGAGCTATATTCATAGCCTAAAAAGCTAAAAAAGTCGGGCGGCAACACTACCACCTGCACTAAAGTGAAAATAATCAGCCCCACGCCAATGTTTTGGAAAACATTTCTGAATTTTTTTCGCAGGTCTGGGTCGATATATAAAACTACTAATTGCAGTAGCCAAAACCACACCAAAAAGCGGGTATTAAACAGTAAACCAGCTGAGCGTGCGGCCATTGTACTGTCACTTAAAAATAAAAAATAAAAGATGTTTAAACCAACAAAACCAATAGACAATAAGTTGACTGGAAGTTTTAGTAGTTCCTGTAGTCGTCTTGAGTGATTCTTATAAGCAGCTACAAGGACACCTACAAACAACGCGTAAACAAAAACGTCTTTAGTGGCCCGAATTATCTCTTTGCCGCCAATCTGAGTGTCAATAAACTGCGAAACTGGAGCAATTACTGCAGTGGCCACCAATACAGCAAGTATCGTTTGGGTGCTAAATCGAGCAAATATATTCTTCATTTACTTTTAGTTTACCGCAGTAAAGCTTCAAAAAATTGGCAATTATGTCATATTCTTCGCCGTCTTGATAGAATTACAGCATGACAAACTCTAAAACCCGCTACGCACTTTTACTTATACTGTCGGATTTTTTAACTATCATTGCTGCTTTTGTGGTGGCTTATATTGCCCGGGTGAGTTTGGATTCTCGTCCATTAGTAGAACAAATTACCTCTGTTGAGTACTTGCGTATCTTTTTATTACTTCTGCCATTTTGGGTGTTAATTTTTGCCAGCCTCGGCTTGTATAACTCAAAAATTTACAGTAATCGCTTCAGCGAAGCTTGGCGTTTGCTGCTGGGTTCATTCTTGGGAATTTTATTTATTATTGGTTACGATTTTGTATCTGACACGCCAATCTTCCCAGCTCGGCTAGTTGCCGTATATGGATTCGTGCTCGGTGCTGGGTTGCTTGTACTCGAGCGCCAAATTGTCTGGCAAATAAAAAAATGGGGTTACCGGCACGGCCGTGGACTGGACCGAGTGATGTTAATCGGTAATGCTCCAGCCACCAAAGACCTCGCCAAATTGCTTGGCCATGCAGAAACATCTGGAGTTGATATAAAAGCCATCGTTGGTCAAAAAACTAATGTACCGCAGGGTTATAGTGGCCGGCACTTCTCTTCACTCACCGACGCGCTGGAAGCCATTGAAACACTTAATATTACTACTGTTATCCAAACTCAGTTGTATGAGTCTGAGCATAAAAATCACGCCATACAACAAGCAGCGCTAAATAACCACGTCGAGTACAAACTTATGTTAGCCGAAGCTGACTTTTATAGTGGCGCTGTTGATGTTGAGCTTTTTCATTACTTTCCGGTCATTGCCGTACATCCAACGCCGCTGTTGGGCTGGGGGCGGATCGTAAAGCGCGGGTTTGATACCGCTCTGGCTATTGTGCTTATTGTGCTTACGGCGCCGATAATGCTTGCAACTGCTCTAGCCTTGGCAGTGTTCGACAATGGCCCGATCATTTTCAAGCAAAAACGGGTTACCCGCGGAGGGCGTGAATACAACGTCTATAAGTTTCGTAGTTTTTTGGCTAAATATAACGGCCGCGACAACAAAGAAACGTTCGAGGAACTTGGGCGCATGGATCTGTACGAAGAATTCGTCAAAAACCGCGGCCAGCTACCTAACGACCCGCGAGTCGGCAGCATTGGCCGCTTTATTCGCGGATGGAGCATCGATGAGCTTCCTCAGCTATTCAACGTTATAAAGGGCGACATTAGTTTGGTGGGTCCACGTACAATCAGCCGAGCAGACGCAGAGCAGTCTTTCCGTGACAAAACACCACTAATTTTAAGTGTTAAAACCGGCATTACTGGCTTAGCACAAGTCTCTGGCCGCACCTTTATTCCAGTGGAAGAACGGGTAAAGCTTGATTTGTTCTACGTACAAAACTGGAGCTTATGGCTGGATATTAAGATTTTATTTAAAACAATATGGGTCGTTCTCAAGCGGGAAGATGCTGTCTGACATCAATGGATGGAAGAAAGAATAAGGAAGAAAGAATATAGATTTGGCAGATATAAAGAACTTTGAAGACCTGAATATATGGCAAAACGCCCAAGATTTAGCAGTTTCAGTTTATAAAGTTACACAAACGTTTCCATCATCAGAAATCTACGGAATAACTAATCAGATTCGTCGTAGTTCCGCTTCAATTTCTGCCAACATAGCCGAGGGTTTTGGCCGAAAAACAAACAAAGATAAGTTGCATTTTTATGTCGTTGCCTATGGATCGCTCCTGGAGACCAAGAATTTTGTGTACTTAGCGAAAAAACTCAACTTCATAAACGAAGAGTCAGTTACAGATCTTCTTGATACTATATTAGTGTTGCAGAAACAAATGAATGTATTTATGAGACCACTAAAATGACCTTATCTAGCTTTTTTTATGACGCATCGTTTCCCCTCTATCTGCTATCGTTTAGATTCCAGCTATCCGACACTCCATCTTCCATCTGCCATCTTTCATCTATCCTCTTTCATGAGGTTGACTCATGAAAGTAGCGATCGTCCAAGACTGGATAAGTTCTTCTGCGAGTGGTGCCGAGCGAGTGGTGTTGGAGTTGCATAAAATATTTCCCGACGCACCAATCTACACCTCTACCTACGACCACAAACCAGGCAGTAAATTTGAAACTGCCGATGTCCGCACCACATTCCTGCAAAGCATTCCTGGGGCAAAGTCTAAACATCAATTGTTTCCGTTGTTGCGCCGCCGAGCTTTTGGAGGTCTAGATTTAACCGACTACGATGTAGTTATTTCTTCCTCAGGTGCAGAGGCTAAAGCTGTAAAAACTCGACCAGACGCACTCCACATTTGCTATTGTCACGCTCCAACTCACTATTACTGGTCTCGCTACGAGGAATATTTAAAGCGTCGGGCTATTGGCTTTATTGATCCCTTTGCAAAAGCCTACTTACGTACAACAATTAAAGGCAGTCGCCGTTGGGATTACCTTGCCGCCCAAAACCCCGACATTATGTTGGCGAATTCTACGCACATTGCCAGAGAAATAAAAAAGTACTACGACCGTCCGTCCGAAGTAGTGTTTCCGCCCATAGACATCGAACGATTTAATTTAAGCACTGCCAAGCGCAGTGGCTTTGTAGTTGTGGGGCGACAGGTTCATTACAAACGCTTTGATCTGGCTATTACGGCTGCTAACAAAACTAACAAAAGCTTGTTAGTTGTTGGGCGTGGACCGATGCACCAACAACTCCGTGCAATCGCTGGGCCAACAGTAAAATTTATTACGGACGCGTCTGACGACGAGGTTGTCGACCGTATGAGCGGCGCCGAAGCCTTGCTGTTTCCAGGGCTTGATGACTTTGGCATCGTCCCTGTAGAGGCCATGGCTACCGGCACACCAGTTATTGCCTACAAAGGTGGTGGTGCGCTGGACTACATCAACGCCATAACTGGAAAGTTCTTTGACAAGCAAACACCAGACTCCTTAGCAGCTGTTATGCGTAATTTTGACACAAAAAACTACAAACCTGCCGACATTCGTAAACAGTCTCGTAAATTCTCATCTGAACTGTTCCAGTCTCGCATTCTCGACATCGTCAAAAAACACCAATAAATTTACCTTCTTCCTTCTTCCATCTATCTATCTTCTGCCTATCCATCTATCTATCTACTCTTTATCTTCTCCCACGCTAATTCGTGAAAGTAATATAAAATCATTTTGGCAAAAAACTCTATTCCACCAACCGTTAAGCCGGTACTAAGTTCGCCAGTTACAATCCAAGCAATAGTAAAAGTCGTTAAGCTGGCTACTATTCGCCAGCTTATTGTTTTTTCTACGATTATTTTTTGACTGATCATTCTATCCTTTTTGTGTAATTAAATCTGGAAATTGTATTGAAATTATGCTTAAATTAAAGCACGAAATCAAAAATAAAAAATATTATCTTAAGCGGACTAATCTACTAATGAAAACTAAACTAATTTTGACCAGTGCAATTTTGGCTGTTTTACTCACCACCACATACCTCTACTATTCTGCGCGAACTGATAATAAAAACGAATCTGAGGTTACTCAAACTGATCAAACCATCGATTACTCTCCGGCAACCGACGAAGACCAAGAGCAAGCAGACCGACTTAAGCAAGAGTTGATCGAAAATTCAGATTCAGAATCGAATACAGATGAAAAAACTAACCAAACTACTAACGAACCGTCAGAAGCAAAGGACGATATTAACGTAGTACTTACGTTCATAGAAGACCGAGGAAACAAAATCGTTGCCTCGGCATTTGCCCAGACAACAAAAAATGGCCAGTGTATTTTAGAAATAAGCAACGCATCACAAACCAGCCAATACACCGCCGACCCAATATTCAACGTTAATAAATATGACTGTCGTTTTGATTTTGAACAGCCGCAAATAAGTAACGGAATCTATAGCGCAGAGATTACTTACAAAACAAACACTTCAGAAAGCAGATCTAATTCACTCGAGTTCGAGGTTCAGTAATGTTTAAACCGATACTCTACACACTAGTCATAACATTAACTTCGCTTGTATTTTACGGGCAAGTAAATGCTGTAGACCCCAGTGACTTTGAGGCAGGGCGCATAATTGACGACGCAGTTTTTACCGACAAAACCGCCATGAACGTAAATGAAATCCAAGCTTTCTTAGACGCAAAAATGCCAAATTGTGATGTTAACGGAACTGGAACATCACCTTGGTATGCACCCGATTATGATGGCGACGGAAAACAAGAACGCTGGGAATATGGTCAGTATAAAGGCAACCCTACACCGTTCACCTGCCTAAAAGATTATGTCGAAAATCCAACGACACAAGTAAATAATTACGGTGGCGGTTCAGTTTCTGGCGGCAAAACAGCTGCAGAGATTATTTGGCAAGCTGCACAAGACCATGACATAAATCCACAGGTGCTACTAGTAACCTTGCAAAAAGAAAGTTCCTTGGTCACAGATGCATGGCCGTTTGAGCGCCAGTTCGACCGTGCCATGGGGTACGCGTGTCCGGACTCTGGCCCTAATAACTCCGCTAACTGCGACGAGAGCCACTATGGCTTTGCGAATCAAATAAATAAAGCTGCTTGGCAATTTAGACGCTACCTAACCTACCCGGACAATTACAATTTTGCAGTTGGTAATCGCTACATCCAGTACAACCCTAGCGCGTCCTGTGGCGGCTCGACTGTAAACATTCAAACAGCAGTCACAGCGGCTCTATATAATTACACTCCTTACCAGCCAAACCAAGCAGCCTTAAACAACTACCCTGGGACCGCTTCGTGTGGAGCCTATGGGAACAGAAATTTTTGGTTTACTTTCAATGAGTGGTTTGGCGGAACTAGACTTGATGACTATTCACTGACTGAAGTAAACATTACTCCGACCGTAGATATAGTTGAGGGAGGAGAAAGGGCTTTTGCAGTCAGGCTTAAAAATACAGGTGCATTCACTTTACACGAAGCTGGAACTAATGGCAGCGACGAGGTAAGGATTGTCACTAGCCCACTTGGGAGGAATAGTACTGTCTCAGGTAGCTATGAGTCAAAAACAAAGGCAACTTCAGTATTGCATTCAGTTTATGAGAGTGACGGGGTTACACTCTCTGAAGATCAAAACACTATTGAAACAAACGAAATAGGGCGATTTGTAGTTAGAATATCAATACCCGAGGACTTTGAACCTGGTGCTTTCACAGAAATCTTAGCCGCTAGACTCGATAACCGCATGAATATATCGGATCCATTTGAATTTAATATTAACATTCTAGAAAAAAAATATTCCGCGTCCTTCGGTGGTAGTAGTTTAAATCTGTCCGGCAAACCCGGCGAAACAGTCGCTGCTGCAGTACGATATAAAAACACTGGAAATACTACATGGTATGACTTCACATCACGTCCAGACAGCTCAACTCGTCCGTTTGTTTTAGCAACTGCTAAACCAACAAATAGGATAAGCCCCTTCAATGACAGCTTTGATGGCAGAGCAAGACCCTCATTAACTATTGACCAGGTATTTGAAGCAGACGGAATTACGCTGTCGCCAACTCAAAACGTAGTGAAGCCTGGTCAAATTGCAAGATTTAGATTCATCTTGAATATTCCCGAAAACATAAAACCTGGCATTTACGATGAGTGGGTTAAGCCATTATTTGAAGGAGCTAAATTTGAATTTAGTACCCCCAGCAACAGAATACGTATAAATGTACAAGAAAGCACCTACGCATATATCGAAGTTGCGCACACTCCTAGCGTAGAGTTAACGTCCGGCGAAACAGTCGCTGCTGCAGTACGATATAAAAACACTGGAAATACTACATGGTATGACTTCACATCACGTCCAGACAGCTCAACTCGTCCGTTTGTTTTAGCAACTGCTAAACCAACAAATAGGATAAGCCCCTTCAATGACAGCTTTGATGGCAGAGCAAGACCCTCATTAACTATTGACCAGGTATTTGAAGCAGACGGAATTACGCTGTCGCCAACTCAAAACGTAGTGAAGCCTGGTCAAATTGCAAGATTTAGATTTTTAATCACAGCACCTTCTGATATTAATCAAGGCACTTATTTTGAGTATTTTAGGCCACTTTTCGAGGGCGCAAATTTTGCTTACCCATACACCGATTTTAATCTCCGAATCAACATAGAGTAAAAATAACTAGTTCTTATTAATACTTATTTATGTGGAGTCGTGCTGTCATTAACTCCTTTAGCGGCTTTAAGATAAAAGCGGAAGCTTAAATACATAACTGTTCGCTCGAATTTTGATGTCACTACCGTCAAAGAGTTCGCTATTCATAATTAACTTCTGGAATCCAACATCATCGGTAAAATAGTCTTGGGTTAAGTAAAACCAAAATTGCCACATGAACATTATTACTACATTTAGCAGGAAGAAGCCCTTCACAGAAGAGAGTTACATAATCTTAATGGAGATACTTTGACTGCATCTGTTAACGCTACTGATCGGTTTTCTTCTGACCTCATTTTCATGAATCATTTATTTGCACCTCTTAGTGCAGCCTTCAACAGATCTACGTTTTTCTCCGCAAGAATCTGCAGCTCTTTTACTTTGGATGTTTCAGCAGCCTCTAGTCTGACAGCAGGATCAGAAAAAAGACTCAATTTTCTTTTTAAATCGTCTAACTGATTTAAGTCTACGTATTGTTTTTTAAGAACTTTATCGTCTGCCATGCAAAGTCTATATTGTTTACCACCTTTTGAACCTATGGGTAAAATAGGTTTCTTTGCAAGAATTGCTAAGATAATTGAATGAAAACGCACACCTATTACATAATCAACTTGTTTATACGCCCACCACAGTTTTGAAATATCTTTCGGGCTCTTATAGTTAATGACTGTAATTTTATGTTTTGATTTGAGTCTGTCGATATATCCTTTGTCGTCTCCCGAATGCTGCAAGAACCAGAAATCGTATTTATCGTTGTTTCTATTAATGAAATCATCAATAATTTTTTCGAAATTGCTTATAAACTTTTTAAAACTTTCGCCTTTTACTTTTTTTAAGTCAACTAATGAAAGTCCGATGATAGGTTTTCTCTTGCGATAAAGGTATTTTCTTGGGCTACTCCATTTTGGAAGCCAGTTATCTGCTAAAAAAGCAATATCTTGCGTTGTAACGGCGTTATTGATGCCTATTTCATTCAATAGCGCTTTATCTGATTCACTTCTAACACTAAGTACATCCAGCTTGGACAGATATTTCTTATATTGCTCTCTGCCATAGTCAGAAGCTATGCCCTGCACCCCCATTGAAATCGCTGCCTTTATTGTACGAGGTTCAGCAAATTTAAAATAATCCATATAGTTTTTTACATTTGCTTTATCGGTATCATAAATTAAACCTCCGCCCCCTAGAACAACAACAGTCTTATCCTTTAATAAATTTTGAGCTATAGGAGGGCTAGTAATTTCAATTTTTCCGATGGTTGTTGCAGCTTTAGAAATTGCATACTTAGTAGAAAGAGCGCATATGTCATCTCCCGCATTGCCGTATTTGTACGCAGAAACTACGAGAACGTTGATTTTTTTCAAAATTAATTACCTTCCTATTATTCTGAGGGTTGCTACAATGTATTGTATGAAAATATTATTTATATCACCAGACATTGAAGAAAAACCCAGAGGTATAAACTTTATACTTAAGCATTTGCTAGATTCTGCTAGTAGTAATGGAGATGAAGTCGGAATATTAATTGGTCTTCCTGCCACCAATGTGTTTTCTGAATCTAAAATACTGCAAGACAAAATTCTTCATTTACACTTACAGCATTACCTTAAGGAAGGAAGAGGAAGTTTTCGATACTTTATAAAAGGCGGGTATCGAAAAAGAAATTTACTTAAATCTATTATAGCTGGACAAATTTTTAAGCCACTTCATTTTAAAATTAAACAAGAATATTTGTCGAGCGAACAGTCAATTGCCCATAAACTATCCTACGTAGTTCAGTCACCATATGTTTACCAATTCTTAACTCGAAATATCCCGTTAATACCAAAAATTCAAATACGTAGATTGGTTAAAAAATTCAATATAGACTTAGTTGTTGTAGCAAGTCCTTCTATTATCGGTAAAAAGGATGTGAAAGGAGCTAAACTAGTTCATTTTATCCACGACTCCATGCCGTTTGAGCTACTTGAGACACCCCCAGATAACAACACCCCTACACGGTATGCAGAGCAGTTTTATAATGCTGTTACCGAATCAGACTTAATACTAGCGAATTCAGAAGATACTAAAAGTAAGGTGTTAGAAATAAAGAAAAATGCTCAAGTCAACGTCTTATACGGAGCAGCATCCAATTCAAATGATAAAACCAAAGAAACAAGCATTCTGGAAACATTGAATTTAAAACCGCAAGAGTATCATATATTCATATCTACTATAGAGAAGCGAAAAAATATATCTACACTATTGGATAGCTACGCGCTGGGTGGAGATAGGATAACAAAGAAGTTAGTATTAGTAGGTGGTGCTGGATATGGGATAGAGGAAATATATGAAAAATACAACTCTCTAACTTCATATGTTCAAGAGAAAATTATATTCACTGGCTACGTTAGTGAAGGTGATAAGTACACGCTATTATCGAATTCATACTCTTTTATTTTTCCTTCACTGTATGAAGGTTTCGGTCTCCCGATAATTGAAGCCCAGCAAAACGGTGTGCCTGTCATAACAAGCAAAAAGGGCGCTTTAAAAGAAGCAGCAGGGGACGCTGCATTATTTATCGATGAACCGCGGGATGCAAATGAGATTTTAAGCAAAATCTGTACAATCGAATCAGATAGCAATTTAAGAACAAATCTAATTGATAGAGGCACTAGAAATGCAAGAAAATTCACGATAAATAAATTCCAGGAACGACTCGAGCGGGCTTTAAATAATTTAAGACAATAAAAGGAATATGCTTTAAATGACAAAAGGCAATATGAGCAACATTGATTACATGAAAAAACTAACTAAATCGTTAGTTAACTCGAACAATTCAAATGAGAAGATTGAAGAAAAGCTAAACGAAGTACTTTTTTATTTAGATAGGGTCAAAAACTCAACCTCTCATTATATTGGTAATAATCAGTCGGTCGCTCAATTATATACGGGTCAAAAGATAGTAGTTGATACAAGAGATATTTCAACATCACCTTCACTCATGTTTGAAGGTGTTTGGGAGCCCGAGATAACTAAAGTTTGGCGGACTTTCGTAAAAAAAGATTCTGTTGTAATTGATGTAGGCGCAAATTTTGGGTATTTTGGAATTATAGCGGGTGCCGATCTTGATAATAATACTGACAATAATCTCCATTTTATAGAAGCAAATCCTAGTCTTACTCCTCTTATATATAAATCACTGTCTATTAATGGGCTGCTAAAAAATTCTAAAATTTGTCAAAAAGCAGTATCGTTTAAATCTAATAAGAAGGTTGATCTTCATATTTTGAGAGATATATGGGGGAGCTCAAGCTTAAACCCAGCAGACAAGTTAAAAACTTATACAAAGGTAGACTTTGAAGTTGAAGATATCGTTAAGGTTAAAACTATAACGATAGATGACTACTGTAAAACTAATAGCTTAACAAGGGTCAACCTAGTAAAGCTTGATGTGGAAGGCCATGAAGTTGAAGCATACAAAGGCATGAAAAACACTATAAAAAACAACCCGCAACTAACAGTATTTTTAGAGTTTACGATAAATGCATACAGCGATTCGGAGGCTTTCTTTAAAGATATAGCGCGAGATTTTGATAAGGTTTACGCGATAAAACATATTTCTGGAGAACTTATAGAGCTCAGGAAATATGAAGATCTTAAAAGTAGCGCTGGGAATGAGGATTGGGCTATGCTGGTGGCTGTAAATGGTTAACAGCAATAACTTAAAAATTACTCACGTTTCTTCGAATGATTCTCCTAAAATAAAGAAAGAGATAACTGAAAATAAGGAACTTATATATTTTTTTACATGGCGTCAGTTTAAGATACGGTATAAGCAGACTCACCTCGGAG
The DNA here is from genome assembly GCA_012965045.1 of Candidatus Saccharibacteria bacterium. Classification (NCBI taxonomy): domain Bacteria; phylum Candidatus Saccharimonadota; species Candidatus Saccharimonadota bacterium. The sequence continues at coordinate 717,734 of DTSZ01000001.1, forward strand.
TGGTTTGGGCGGTAATACAACCTTTGATCTACATGATAATTCTTAGCGTAATAATAATTCGCGGATTCAGTGTTGATTTCGGTCATCCAGGCACTAGCCCCGCTCTGTCCGTATTCGCGAGCTTGATCATTTGGTCATATTTTGAAAAAAATATCAGCTCTGCAACTACTAGTTTGGTCTCAAATGCAAGCTTACTAAGAAAAATTTACATACCCCGCTTCATACCCGTTCTCTCCATGGTGTTAGTTGGATTAATAGACTTCTTGTTTCCTTTTAGCTTTTTTTTAATTTTGAATCTATTACTTGATAATAACTTTAATCCATTGGGTCTTCTTATTATGTTTCCGCTCTTGTTCCTGATGGCTACATTGCTTTTTGGAGCTGGTCTTTTTATGGGTACCTTAAACTTAAAATATAGAGATGCTCAGTTGGTAATGCCATTTATAATAAGAGTTTTGTTCTTCACTACCCCTATTTTTTATCCTATAAGCTTTTTACCAGAAAAACTCCAACTTCTCGCACAACTAAACCCCCTTACGCCTTTAATCACGGCTTTCAGAGATGGTTTCTATAGTCCAGCCTCTATTGATATACGCTTTTTGGCTCTTAGTGGCGTAACTAGCATTCTAGTAGTGGTATTTTCAATTCTATTTTATAAGAAAAAAATTAACAGTTATGTGGATGCATTATGAGGAAAGAAGTAGCAGTCAGTATAAGCAATATATCAAAGTCCTTTGTTAATAAAGGGTCATCGAACGACGAAGATATCTTCTGGGCGCTCGACGACATCTCCTTTGATGTGTATAAAGGTGAAACTCTAGGCATTATAGGGCCTAATGGTGCAGGTAAATCCACCCTCTTGAAAATCCTCTCTAAAGTAATTTCCCCTACTACTGGAACGGCATCATTAAGAGGTCGAGTTTCTAGTCTTTTAGAGGTAGGAACTGGTTTTCATCCCGAGCTAACAGGGTTCGAAAATATATATTTTAATGGTTCGTTATTAGGAATGTCTCGTAAAGAGATAGAAGCAAATATCGATGATATTATAAGTTTTGCAGATATAGGGGACTACATCCATGAACCAATTAAGCATTATTCGTCAGGAATGCGAGTTAGGCTTGGTTTCTCGATTGCCTCCCAATTAGACCCAGAAATCTTAATAATTGACGAGGCATTATCTGTTGGGGACAGAGATTTTCAAAAAAAATCAATTAAAAAAATGAATGATACTGCTAACTCGGGTAAAACAGTGATATTTGTCTCTCACTCCATTAACTCCATTAAATCTATATGCGATAGGGCAGCGTACTTAAATAAGGGTAGACTAATAAAAATCGGTGAAACCAATACTGTTATAGATGAATATGTTGGACAAATTAGTAAAAACTTTACAACCAGATGGACCAAGCCTAAAGGCAAAGATATTTATATCGATTCACTTCCAATTATCCCAACGGAGATTTCGTTGACTGCAAAGAAAAAGGAGGTAGTTAAAGCCAGTATTTCACATTCCGATCAAATTTATGTCAAAATGAAGGTAGATGTACGAGAGAACAGCAAAAACCTTTCTGTAGGCTTCAGCCTATTCGATGATTTCAACAATCGGCTTTTTAGGAGCTCTCCAATGGACACTTTCGAAACGCTAGATATAGGAAAACATGAACTCACTGCGAGTGTTCCTTTAAATATACTTAAGCCCGGTACTTACTACATAGCATTTGATTTAGACAAGAGAGGCACCGGATGGGTTGGCGACCCACGTCATCACGACATAAAAATAAAATTTAGACTAGTGGAGGACGAGCAAAGTCCAAACCTATGGAAACTCGAACGCGAAGGACTCTTAAAACCTTCAGGGATCATATGGGAAATCAATTAAGACACTCCTAGACATGACGAAGTCAATTAGAGTAGACGCTACACCCTTTGTACGCCCATATACAGATGGCGTGGGTAGATATTCCATTGAATTACTTAAATCTTTATCGCAGCTAAAAGACTTTAATTATATCTTTGTGGGCTTCCTCGATGATGATTTTAGTCAAATTAAAACTTTTTTTCCGAACAGCAAAATCGTACGGCTACCGTTCCTCCGAAGAATTTGGACGCTAATATACAAAACCTTCCCAAAATTTATAAGCGCTTATGAGACAAAACAACCTTTTCTATACACTAATTTTGCTCAATTCCCTTACTTCAGTGAAAATGGATACGTTGTAATTCATGATCTTGCCTATATAGATAGACCCCGAGAAGTTTCTGAAAAGAATCGTCTCTATTTATCGAAAGTTGTGCCCTTAAGTACTTATAAGGCAAAAAAGGTCATCTGTGTCTCTGAATATACAAAGAGTAGAGTAATTGAAGTACTTAGTGTAGATAAGAACAAAGTTGAAGTTGTTGAAAATGCAGTAAACAGAGATTTTTTTCAGAATAAAACGAAGATTTTAAAATGGAAATCCGAGACATTACCACAAGACTATATTTTAGTGCTTGGGACAATTGAGCCACGAAAAAACTTGCTCAATATATTAATTGCATTCGATAAGTTGCCACACAAACTAACCAGCAAACACCCTTTGCTAATTGTGGGTAAGTTAGGGTGGAATAATTCAGAAATTATTAATAAAATCGATGAACTCAGAAGCAATAACAAGCCAGTATTGTGCACCGGTTATATGCCCGACCATCTTCTTCCTTCTATTTACAGTAATGCAAAATTACTTCTTTTTCCGAGTCTTTACGAGGGTTTTGGCTTGCCGGTAATTGAAGCGCAACTTTCAAAAACGCCAGTTATTACGAGTAATATTGAGCCAATGAAAAGCCTAGCTACCAAAAAAGCTTCAATTCTAGTTGACCCTTTCAAGACTGAAGAAATCACAAAAGCAATCGAACTAATCCTTAATAACAAGGAATTGAGGGAAGAACTAATCAGTAGCGGCTGGGAAAATGCTAAAAAATATTCTTGGAAAGAATCTGCAAGAAAACTCAGCAACCTGCTAAGCCCTTAATGAATTGAGATGATAGCTTTGAGTCATAGTCTCAATTCGCTCTAATGCTCTTGGCTTCTTGCTCAGTGCCAGAAGTATTGCTACGCAACTCGTCTGCTGAGACTCCTTTCACGGCAGCAAGTGCATTTCTGCAAATTGTTAATTACATAACATAGCGGTGTGGCTTTAGCCGCCCTTCGCTTCTACTCGACTGGCTGAATAGAATCCTGCAGCGCCAAACGTGCTGGGCCCATCTTATGAAAAGTATCTGGATCAACCCCATGACTCTTTGCTAGAGCTTCACGATATTGCGTGAGGCTCTTCCCAAATCCTTCTAATAGCGATGCGTGATCTTCTGGAGAAAGCACATCAAAATCTAAGCCCTTATTATTTACAAAATCAGCAAATGACCCTGGGTTTAAGTCTTCTATTTGTAATTCTTCCATGCTTATCTCCTCTTATGACCACCCATTTAAATTTGTAAATTAATTATATTATAAAAAATAACTAACTGTGAAATGTAAAACGAAAACTGTAAACTATAACTATGTCAAAAATAGCCATCGACGCCAGAACTCTGCCTTCTACCAGTGGGCGGTATTTGCGGGGGTTGTTGAAATATTTGCAAGAGATCGACGATGTTAATGAATATTTTATTCTGCTGCGTGATGTCAATGATTGGAAGCCGTCAAAAAAGAATTTTAAAATCGTACATACACCAATTGCCGACTTTAGTTTTGCCGAGCAATTTAAACTTAAAAAAATTTTAAAGACTTTAAAGCCCGATTTAGTGCACTTTGGGATGCCACAATACCCACTGTTTTATTTTGGCAAGCGCGTTAACACTATTCACGACTTGACCATGATCAACTTTAAGCATCGTCACTGGCACCCGGTAGTTGACTACGTAAAACGGTGCGTTTTTAGGCTCGTGATGTTTATGGCCACTCGCGCCAATGCTGTAGTAACTCCTACCCGCTTTGTTAAAACTCAAATTGTTCGCAGCTACCGCGTTGACCCATCAAACATTACTGTCACCTATGAATCCGCCGAAAAACTAAGCGTTACCCCCAAAGAATACCGCCCCATGAAAGGCAAAAAATTCATCTTTTACGTGGGTAACGTAACGCCGTATAAAAACATAAAACGGCTAATTCAGGCGTTTGACATTGTTAAATCTAAACACCCCGACCTGCATTTGCTGGTTGTTGGTAAAGAAAAACGGTTCCACGAGGAGCTAAAAGAGCTTGTGCGCTATGACGGCATCAAAGATGTACACTTTACCGGCTTTATCCCCGACCAGCAGCTGGCTTGGCTTTACAACAATGCTCAGGCCTATGCGTTCCCTAGTTTAAGTGAAGGTTTTGGTTTGCCTGGCCTGGAGTCTATGCATTACAACTGCCCATTGATTTCGTCTAACGCAACCTGCCTGCCAGAGGTTTACGGCGACGCTGCTCACTACTTTGACCCGAACAAGGTTGAAGACATCGCCCGTGCAATTAAAGAAGTGCTTGGTGATAAAAATCTAAAAAAGAACTTAATAGCTAACGGCAAGAAGCAAATTCAACTCTACAGTTGGAAGAAAATGGCCCAGGAAACGCTGGAAACGTACAAGCAGGTACTTGTTCGTTAGTAATTTGTATTTGGTAAGTGGTGGCTGGTAGATAGACGACAGAAGATGGAAGAAAGATGATGGACGGCAGAAGTTAGACCATGGAAGATAGAAGATAGAAGTTGGGAGATTATTTAAAAATACCAAATACGATATGCGATATGCGACATACGATTTATTTATATAACTACACATTTGATATAATATAGACAATGAAAAATTTCCTCACACAAAATTTTACTGGTAAAAAAGGCTTGCTTGTAATTGGTGTGGCCTTTTTAGTTATAATTCTAGGCTTGGTTGTGTTGATGCACGTTAATCAGGCTCGGACCGAGAGTAGACTTGTGAGCGAAGTTGACGCCATCATTAAAGATGCTGGCTTAGAACCCGTTGAAAATTATTCTACTGATGGAAACTCAAGTTGCATGGATGTTTGTTTTAGTGTGAAGAAAACACTAGAGGCAGAAGATGACAGTAGTTTTGATGCAATTATCAATCGGCTAGAACTTTCTGGCAGAGAAATTGATAGTGAAAATTCACAAAATACTAATTTCTATGGTGTTTCAGCCGATGGGTGTAATGGCAGTATAGGGGTCAAAGAAAGATACAACACATACTTAATAAGCTGTAGTCTTGATCGGGCATATTGGGGTCTGTAAAAATGATTTTTAAAAAAATATCGTCCACTGCAATGCAGTTGAGTTTAATATTGCTTTTGTTAATTCCAACGACCGTCACTACTGCTGAAGGGGGTGGTTGCCGGGATTTATATGTGATCTTTGCTCGTGGTTCTGGCCAAAAACATTCATTAGAAAAAGACTACGACCCGAGGGAAAACCAAAAAGAATATGAAGATTACAAACAGACAATCAACAGTGTATTGCCGGATGGTAATCCGTATCAAATTATTGACCTTGCCTATCCAGCTGTTGAAGCGGGGATATCTTGGAATAGTGTGAACGCGGAATTTGGCGCAGTATGGTGGGGCGCATACAGAGAAAGCCAAACCGAGGGCGTAAATAACCTAACTAGCTTACTAAATGGCTTCTCCGTAAGCTGTCCTGATAGTCGATTTATTGTGGCTGGATATTCCCAAGGAGCTCATGTAGTTGGCGATACTATTTCAAAGGTACCTCCTGCCGTAAGAGACAGAATTGTAGCCGTAAATTTTTTCGGGGATCCAAAATATAATTCCCACGACCCCAATGTTATATACAGGGGCACCTCTATAGCGAAGCAGGGGTCGCTCGAAGCAAGAGTGCCATATGTGCCGCAAGATATTTCGTATCGAACCACTTCCTACTGTCTTCAATTTGACCCAGTTTGTGAGAATGATTTCATGTCCGCCATCGCAGAGAAAGCTGGTATTGATAATGCGCAAGCAACCCACGGCAACTATAGCCACGGCTACACTACTCAAGCGGCCAAAGACGCAATCGCTAACTACCTTCTTTTGAAGGATGCTCCTTTGCCCGAATACGCACAGAACATAGATTCGTCCCGCAATAGCCATATTGTTAATTTGCGCGCTCACAGCAAAGACATAATTCTAGCAATTGACTTACGGCAACACCCAAACCGGCTAAATGCCTTCAAAGACAATTCGCAGCAATGGATAGTAAATCTAACAAACAACTCTAATACTCAAGTTGGCATAGTGACATTTGGTTACAGAGATGACCCAGAAAAGACTCAGCGTATTTTAGAGCCCACGGAAAATCAACAAGATATACTGGATGCGCTTAAATCATTGCAGCCAGAAAATTATTCGGGAAATTTTAGTGGCGGTGGCGCCTACGCTGTACGTGATGCATTAGAAAGCACAGACTGGCGCAGCTTTACAGACCAGAGAATAGTATTAATAACCGGTGGTGTGAGCATTCAATACGAAACTTTCGGCACGAACGTTTCATCGTACGCTCAGGATTATATTGTTACTGAATTACTAAAACAAAATACCGCACACCTTGATGTAATTTACCTGGGTGGACCTAGCCAAGTTTTTAAATACTACCAAAACCTAACTAGGCGGCTTGGTGGAGTTGCTATAACTAATAAACAGGCTAGTGATGTTAGTGGTTACGACAAGTTAGTTGATTTATATAGGTCTGAGCCTGTGGTATATGCTGGTGAAACCTATTACGGCAATCCACTTATGAGCATTACTTTTAATGCCGAGCAAACTGATCTACGGCGCTACAAAGACGAGGACGATCTGCATTGGTTTTGGGATCTAAATAACGACAATATCATTGATGAATTTACTGAAGTACCGAGGTTGACATATTCCTACGAGCAACCATACCAAGGATCAATCAACGTACAGGTTGCGCGCCCTGTTACCGTTGGGTATGGAAAAATATGGATCCCTATTGGAAATGCTTCACCGTGGGTTGAAGTTGGCGAACATGAGCAGAAGCCGATACCTCCACCTGCGCCATTTAATGTTGCGGTTGAGGCGGTTGATGCAACTTCTGTGGAAATAAGCTGGAGCTTTGATGCTGCTCCGGCTCCGGTTATTGCTACAACTGGAACAGGTAACGATACTCCCGCCTATGGCTTTGAGGCTTTTGTAATCCGTGATCAAGATGGCTACCCAGTGTATCTAGCCAGCCCTGAGTCGAACAGCGCGCTGTTAACGGGCCTTGAGCCGGGAATTGAATACAGCTTTACTGTCGAGTCTGCCAATGGCTCCGCACGAGCTGTTTCGTCAGCGCAGACGATAATCATCGATGACATCGATGAACAACAGGAGCCAGAAACAGACATGCCAGAAGCAAACAACAACAACGACACTGACAATGCCATCAACACTCAAGAACCACCACGTTCGAGCACTCCGCAGCAACAAGCAGTACTAGCTACTAGTAATACTGCAGTCCAACCGATAGCCACCACTGATGACACTGCAAGCAGCATTACTCCAATGCCACACACTACTTCAGACAACTCACCAGCAGCAACCAGCACTAGTGGCGAAGTTCTGGCAGAGACAGATGTTCATGTTGCTAATTCAGTCGTGGTTGCAATTCTAGTAATCGCAACCAGCGCTGGTCTTTACAGACTAGTTATTCGAAAACCATAGCCCAAACCCAAGCCCATACTCCACCCACTTCCACCCTACATATACTGATACTAAAAAATTCTCTCCTCGCATGAAAAAATTATTTTAAATCTATTTTTAACTTATTTAATAACTATTTTTTAATTATTTTAAAATAATTTTTTATAGAGGTTGTTGTTTGATTCTAACTAGTCGGTTAATAAAGTTTTCTGAAATTACGAGGTTATTTAGAGATATCGAGCAACAAAATTCATAAGGCTTGTAATGGTTTTTAGGGTTTATGGCATTATAAAGTTGATATGACCGAGCACGCCAACCACCTCTTGCGCAAGTTACCAAACACAAGGTACAAGTTACAAAATACAAAAACCCCCAACCTCTTCTTCCACCTATCCAGCTTCTACCTAACCAAGTTTAGTCTTTTCGAATAACAATGTGGCGGTCGCGGCCTTCACCAACAGATTCGGTGTGGACACCTTCGATTTCGCCCAGGGTCTTGTGTACGATACGGCGGTCTGCAGCCGACATTGTGTTTAAGTCCATGTCGGTTCCAGTCTTAAGAACAGCCTCTGCCCACTGCTTAGCTTGTTCGGCTAAACGATCGTTACGCTGTTTTTTGTATTCAGCGACATCGACGGTAGCACGGACTTCTTGGCCGAAGTCTTTGTTCATAATAGCGGTATTAACAAGGTGCTGAATGGAGCGTAGATTAGTTCCCCTCTCGCCTATTAAATATCCGTTCATGTCAGAGCTTGGCACACTTAAATTAAGCACGTGACCTTCGCTGGTGACAGTTACCTCTACATTAAGATCGAAAAATGTTAAAAAATCCTCAAGATACTTTTTGGCAAACGCTTCAGCTTCGTTCATTCTTGACTCCTTTTGAACCGCCCACCAACTTTAACTTTTGAAAGCAATGATACTTCTTCGTTTAGAGCGACTCGCTGCTGGATAGTGGCTACAAAACTACTTGTTAACCAGTAAAGTGCCAATGCCGATGGCAGATTAAGTGCAAACACGACGGTTAAAATTGGTAAGAACAATGATGCGCTGCGAGCAACAGCCGCTGTTTGCTCGGCTTGGTCGGTAGCTTTGCCGTCTTTAGCGTCTTGTAGGATTTGGCGTAGGGTTTTGGCGTCGTCGCTTTTTGGTTGCAGCCCTTTAGATTGAGCAAATTGACTAAGACCAGCTAGGACAGCCAAAACAATGTTTGGGTCACGTAAGTGGATGCCAAAAAATGTCGGGTCAAACAGTTCTGGATTGTTAATAAGTCTTTCAACAAAACCAAGTTCGGCTACAAAGCCGTAGGCATTATTTGCGATTTGTTCGGCGAGTGCTGCTCCTTCTACATCAAGTAGCCCTCGCAACATAACAAATAGTGTAATTAAAATAGGTAGCTGAATAATAAGGGTGCCGAGCGATGCCAGTGGATTAATTTCGCGCTCTTTATAAAGCTCCATAAGCATAGCGGCTTCTTTTTGTTTGTCGCCTTTTGACTTCTTTTTAATTTTAGCAATCTCAGGCTGCAGCTCTTTCATAGCTTTTTGCTGATGAAGTTGCTTTTTAAGCAACGGCCATAGCAATACACGAATCAGCAATGTGAAGATAACAATTGACCATCCAAAGTTATTTCCTGGAAGCAATGCGTATATTACAAACAGCGCGTTAAATAATGGCAACAACAGGATTGTTCTAAACATAATCGTCTACCTAACTTCTCTAGTTCTACTCGTAGTAGATTAGCATAGACTGCTTACATTGTCAGGGGTATAGCTTGGCCCGTTGCAGTAGTTTTTTAACTTCGGTTTCGACTTGATCGAACGGGCAAACAGCAATGTCTTTATCAAACACAGAAATAACCACATCGTAGGGCTGGCTAATCAGTTGTGGTAGCTCAGATTCGATCACGGCAAACAGTCGTCGACGGATACGGTTTCGAACAACCGCCTTTTTACTCACTTTTTTACTAACCAGTACAGAAAAACGTGAATGTGGTGTGCGGCTTTTTAACACACTGGCCGCCATTCTGCGTCCACGTATCTTTTGGCCGTGTTTTAACGCCGGCCGAACAGAACCGAGGCCGCTGAAACGATTTCGTCGATTCAGCATGGCTTAACGACAAAATCGTTAGAAGATGGGAGATGGAAGATAGTAGATGGGATTAGTTTCATATAAATAAAAGTATAGAGCAAAAAGACTACACAACGAGATGCTTGTTATAAAAACACTCTTGCGTTGTACCTTTTACTTTCACCCTTACTTAGTGAGTAAGTCGCTTGCGGCCTTTGTCTCGTCGTTTCTTAAGAACAGCTTTGCCGCCCTTTGTTTTCATACGTGCAAAAAAACCGTGGACTCGCTTACGGTGACGGACTTTTGGTTGGTAGGTTCTTTTTGGCATAACTTATACCTTACTTAATGTGGTGCACTTGATGCAACCTTAATATCGTATAAAAAATATTGTACTATGTTTTCCACATTTACCCAAGTAGTTTCCACAATTCTAACTGGGGTGGCTTTAAATTGTGTAAAACTCGACCCCAAGATTATACAAAATGTCTACGGGAATTGTATTGTCAATTTGACATTGTGGATAAGTCTAATAAAAACCTATACTCTCTTATACAAATCTGTCTGAGTGGTGGTCAGCGAAAATAACTTAAACACGGAGGTAGTTTGCGTTGAGTAATGTGCGTTTATGGCAATCTGTTCTGGGAGAGGTAGAGTTGTCTATTTCGCGCGCAAGTTATAGGACGTGGTTTCAAAACACTCACCTGCTTGAAAGCGGTGAAGATAAAATTATTGTCGGCGTACCAAATGTTTTTACTAAAAAACAAATGGAAGATAAATACTCGCCAATGCTAAGTGAGATATTTAAAAAGAATAATGTTGAATCGAAAGAGATTGTTTTCAAAATTAGCGACAAGCCAACGGTGTCAGCTGAGGAAATTGAACTAACTCCTGAACAAATTCAAAGCCACAGCACTCCAAAACAACAGCGATCAACCACAAAAACACGCAGCAGCACTGTTGTTACTGCACCTATTAATGGGCGTTATACCTTTGACAGCTTTATTATTGGCTCGAGCAACGAACTGGCGCATGCCGCCTGTAATGCCGTAGCCAGTAACCCTGGTGTTAAATACAATCCCTTGTTTTTGTATGGTGGGCCGGGTCTTGGTAAAACCCACTTAATTCAAGCTGTTGGCAACCACATAAAAGCCAATGAACCAGATAAAACCGTTATTTATGTAACCTGTGAGCAGTTTGTAAAAGACTTTTTAGATTATATTCGTTACAAGAAAAAAGGTTTTAGTGAAAAGTACCGTAATGCTGATGTGTTGATTATTGATGACATTCAGTTTATTGCCGGTAAAGAACGCACAGAAGAAGAATTTTTCCATACCTTTAATGCCCTGCATCAACAGAACAAACAAATAATTCTTACTAGCGACCAGCCACCAAAATCGATACCAATTTTAGAAGAGCGTCTACGAAGCCGTTTCGAAATGGGAATGAGTGTAGACATTCAACCGCCAGATTTTGAAACCCGCTGTGCAATATTGTCGGCTAAAGCTGGTGAGTCTGGTTTTGAGCTTGATGTCGAAACATTAGAGTTTATGGCCACGCATGCCCAAAACAATATTCGTGAGCTTGAAGGCTCGCTTAACCAAGTTATTGCATTTTGTGAGCTTAAAAATAGCCAGCCGACCCTTGATGTCGTGAAGAGTCTAATGAGCACTCAACGGCGCCAACCTAAACGTCTCACCACCAAACAGGTTGTAGAACGTACTGCTAAACATTTTCATATAGGTATCGATGAGCTAACAGGGCCAAAACGCGATAAGGACATTGTTGTACCCCGGCAAATTGCTATGTATTTACTGCGAAGTGAACTGCACATGAGTTTCCCTAAGGTTGCAGCGGCATTAGGACGAAAAGACCACACCACAGCCATACATTCGGTAGAAAAAATCGAACGAAATATTAGTTTAGACGAGAATATTAAAGACGCTGTTAACGATATTCGAGGTCGTTTGTATGCTTAAGGCTTGTGGAAACAACATAGTAAAGCTGTGTGTATTGGTTGTGAACAGCCTTGTTGATAAACTCCGATCTTTCCCCACTCGACGTATTTTGGTTGATTCATCCACGGTTTATACAAATGTTACACACCAACTTACACACCACTTATCTACACACATTTTATATAAAAGTAATCTGTTTACTTTTGTTATACACACCTTCCACACCACCTATAACTTCTACATACTACCTTTAATAAATAATAATGTTGTTAATAAAAGAGCAGACAGTTTAGTAAATATTTTTAATACTGGGTGGAACACAGGGAGAATCGTTTCATGAAGGTAGAAGTTACCCAAGCAAATTTAAATAAAGCACTATCGATAGTCGGCCGTGTTGCTGGTGGTAGGACTTCTCTTCCAATCTTATCGAATGTACTGTTGTCGGTTGAAGATAATCAGCTTAAATTAGCTGCCACAAACTTAGAAGTAGCAATTACGCAGCATATTGGCGCAAAAGTAAGTGAACCTGGCTCTATTACGGTTCCAGCTCGGTTAATGTCAGATTTTATCAACAGCCTACCAGACAGCAATATTCAACTAAGCGTAGAAGAAAACAAACTTAGCATTAAGGCCAAGGGTTACTCATCAACAATTAACGGTGTTTCGTCAGAAGAGTTCCCTTCTATTCCAATAGTTTCTGCAAAAAACCCACTTGTTATAACTGGTAAAAACCTCAAAGGCGTTATTGCTCAGACCATTGTTGCTGCATCAAGCGACGAGGCCCGACCAGTTCTAACTGGTGTATTTACCTATGTTCATGAAGGCTCACTACTGGCTGTTGCCACGGACAGTTACCGATTAGCTGAGAAAGTGATTCAAGTAAAAACCAATCTTAACGAACTGTCGGTAATCGTGCCGGCCAAAACCTTTGCAGAAATTCAACGAATTGTGTCCGACGAGGACTCAGTACAACTGCATTTTGACGATGTGCAAATGTTGGTAGAAGTTGGTGATGTGCAGATTGTTTCTAAATTAATTGACGGTAAATTCCCGGCGTAT